>JAKSSI010000032.1 GCA_024403175.1 Clostridia bacterium | reverse complement strand
AAGCTATAACCCTCGTGTTCTAGTACAAGAAAGGTAGATAAAACAGACCTTGCAGCCTTTTGGATATCAAATTCCGAATACTCAAGCTCTGTAACACCAGACTGCATCTTAGACAGGGTTAAAACATCGTTTACAAGGTCTGAAAGTCTGTCTGTTTCGCCTATAATTACGCCAAGATGCTCATCTCTTTTGGCTGGATTGTCGCCGGATAAGTCTCTTATCATTTCCGCATAAGACTTAATCATAGTAAGAGGAGTTCTTAAGTCGTGGGAAACGTTTGCCATAAGGTCTTTTTGGAGTGCATCGGATTTTTTAAGGTCTACAGCAGCTTCAGTTAAAGTATCGGCCAGCTGATCCATTTCGCGGAATTTATGCCCGCCTTCAAAGGTTACATCGTAATTGCCCCCGGCCAATTCCTTTGCCTTATTATTCATCTTGATAATAGGGTCGGAAAGACGCCTTGAGAGAACGATGGAGATAATCATAGCCAGTGCCAATGAAACAAAGGTTACGATTAAGAGCAAAGATCTCATAATTCCAATGGCTGGGCCAATTGGAGTAAGGGAAGTAACGGCATAGATGTAAATAGGAGCCATGCCTTTGCCTTTTGATGCTGTGGCATAAACTATGGTTTCCTGACGATTTGACTTATCGGATGCAGATACACTAACAAGCTCATTTGAGCCAAATACGAGATCTAATTTTGCCTCATCCATAAGTTCGCGGCTACCCTTAAAAGGTCTACCAAGACCAAGGTCGTCTACTGATGAGATGTAGAAACTGTTATCCATGGCTTCTACATAGAAATAGATGTCATTTTCGGCAGCAACAGTACCAAGCACCGTGCAGAAATCATCGTAAGTAAGGGATTCAGAGCTTGAGTAAAGGCTTGAAACAGTCTTTAATGCTCTTTCACACTTACTCTTCATTGAGTATTCATAGTATTGCGATAAGAATCCTGCCAGAATGAGCCACAATAAGCTCATAAGAACAACGGCAAACCCGATAAAGGTTGCCGTTAGTCTTGCCCTAATTGGTAATGATTTTGTTTTAGTCTTCAAATTTGTATCCTACGCCACGAACAGTGGAAATTTTATCTCGGTGCTGACCGAGTCTGTTTCTTAAATTCTTGATATGAGTATCGATGGTTCTGTCGTCGCCGAAGAAATCGTAGCCCCAAATATCGGAAAGGAGTCTATCTCTTGAAATTGCAATGTTCTTATTCTGCATAAGGTAAGCAAGGATTTCGTATTCCTTAAGAGTTACGTCCACCTTTACGCCGTCTACACTAACTGTTCTGCCCTGCATATCTACTTCAAGGCCGCCGGATTTAAGTATAGTCTTTACCATTTCGCTAGCCTTGTTCTTTCTTGCAAGAACCGCAGCGACTCTAGCCATAAGCTCTTTAGGGGAGAAAGGCTTAACAACATAATCGTCTATTCCAAGCTCAAAGCCGAAAAGCTTATCGTATTCTTCGCCTCTTGCGGAAAGCATAATAATTGGAACATCTTTTTCCTTTTTAATTTCCTTGCAGGCGGAAAAACCGTCGAGCTTTGGCATCATAATGTCCATGATGATTAAATCATAGTCATTTTTAATAACCTTGTTTAATGCTTCAAGGCCATCGGCTGCTTCATCGGTTTCGTATTTATTAAATTGTGCGTATTCTCTGATAACTTCGCGGATCTTTGCTTCGTCATCGACAATTAAGATTTTAGACATTGTTTTACTCCTATTAAGAGTCACTTTAACATTCCCTCTGTGACACGCTCTCGCTAAGCTGGGAGCCCAACAGCGGTTCTGGGGTTCTCCCATCGCCGCTGGCTCGGAACAACCAAGAACCGGTATCCCAGATTGTCCCATCGGAAACATTAAAGCGCCTCTTCATAATATAACCTTAGGTCAATACTACTCAAACTTTTTGTGAAATCTGTGAAGATACAGTGATAGCTTCGGAAAGGCTTGAAACTCCAATAAGCTTAATTTCTTTTGACGAAAGTTTTACCGCATTTCGCTTCGGAAGAATGACTGTCTTAAAGCCCATGCGTGCAGCTTCTTTTACAAGCTTGTCGGCATTTTGTACTGGACGAAGATCTCCAGTTAAGCCGATTTCACCAATGGACAGGCAATCCTGTGGCATCTCATAGCCCTTGTCATCAGACCAAATAGCCAAAGCTACAGCACGCTCTGTTGCTGTTCCTTCAGGCTTTAAGCCGCCAACTACATTTACATATACGTCTTTATTAATTAAAGTAATCTTACACTTTCTTTCAAGTACAGCAACTATCATGCCGAGTCTTTGATTATCGATACCAATAGAGGTTCTTCTTGCAAAGCCTACATTGCATGGAGCTGTAAGTGCCTGGATTTCAAGAAGCAGAGGGCGAGTGCCTTCATAAACGGCAGTAGCCAAAGCGCCTTCGTCGGAATCCTCTAAGCCTTCAAGGAAAATCTTAGACAGATTTTCTATTTCGACAAGACCTTCTTCTCTCATTTCGAAAGCACCAATTTCAGATGTGGTGCCGAAACGATTTTTGATGGCTCTTAAGATTCTAAGATCTTGATTTCTTTCACCTGTAAATTGCAAAACAGCATCTACCATATGCTCTACAATCTTAGGTCCGGCAAGTTCTCCAGATTTAGTAACATGAGCAACTATGAATACTGGAATATTCTGTCCCTTTCCTATATTCATCAAAATATTTCCGCAGGTTCTAACCTGAGAAACTGAACCCGGTGCAGAATCTACATCGTCAGAATACATAGTCTGAATGGAGTCTATAATGAGGAACTTCGGCTTGAGCTGTTCTTCTGCAGCAAGTATTGCTTCTATGTTGGTTTCAGAGAGCAAATACAGGTGCTCTGACAAGCCTTTGCATACGCGATCGGCTCTAAGCTTAACCTGCTCTTCTGATTCTTCTCCTGATACGTATAAAACATCGCCAACAGTTTCGGCAATATTAGAAGCTGCCTGAATGATTATAGTGGACTTTCCTATGCCTGGTTCGCCGGAAATAAGGGTTAGGGAACCTTCTACAAGGCCGCCGCCAAGTACGCGGTTTAATTCTCCTATACCCGTATCAATTCGTTTTGATGCAGTTGATGCCACCTTTGGAAGTGGTGTTGGAGTTGGTGCAGAAAGAGTTTGTTTCTTTGCACTGCCGCGGCGGCGAACATCATCTTCAGGTGCATCTACAACTTTTTGCTCAAAAAAAGAATTCCAAGCACCGCACGGGCATTGCCCGAGCCACTTGGAACTCTCATATCCACATTCTTTGCAGACAAATACTGTTTTTGCTTTTTTCATTCTCTAATCCCTTTAGATTTAGCGCATAAGCGCTTTAAAAATCTCTACTGCAGGAGCTAATGCTGCAATATCAATATTTTCATTTATGCTGTGAACGCTAGCTTCTTGCTCCTCTGTTATAAGGAAAGGAGAGAAACGATAAACGTTCTTGCAAACCTTAGTAAAATACGTACTGTCGGATGCTCCGCGCATTATATATGGCTGGAATTTTGTGTTTGGATAAACACTGCTTACAGCTTCTTTTATTTTACTACAGATGCCATCTTCATTCCAAGGCGAAATAGGTACATCCATGCCAAGAAAGAGCACATTGGTTTCAACACCAAACTGTTTTGCAAAATCTGAAATTGCTTTAATACTTCCATCTACCCCCTGATGATGAGAAGTTCTTAAACTGCAGATAATACTAGCTCTTGTTGGCATTACATTGCGACCCTCAGATCCTTCCGCCATAGTAAAGCCAATTGAAGTTTGTTCCATATCCCCTGTTTCTTCAACAAGCTTCGGTGGGAAGATGGTATCTAAATTATCATCAACCGCTGCCATAAATCTGCCCAATCTTACAAGAGGCGAATTTCTTTCAGGTCTTGATGCATGGCCGCCTAAAGATGTAGCAACAAACTCAAGTTCGTTAACACCTTTTTCAGAAAGCCCAACCTTAGAAATATAGCCGTCGCCATCTCTAAAAATCTTGCCGCCTTCGTCGATTACAAAATCAAGCTCAATGCCTCTTTCCTTAAGAATGTCTGCAATTTTATTTGCACCCTCTCCGGAAATTTCTTCGTTAATAGCGGATTCAAAATATGTATCCTGGTCTGGCACAAAGCCTTCTTCTGCAAGTTCGTTTGCAGCTGCAAGCATTGCCCAAAGGCCACCCTTTGTATCTTGAGTGCCTCTGCCCCATACTTTACCTTCCGCAATAGCGCCTGAAAAAGGAGGATACTTCCAATCGCCACTTGCCTCAACTACATCTGTATGATTCATAAAAAGGCGAGGCTTGTCTGAATTCTTACCCTTCCATTTTAAAAGCATGCAGCCGTCTATATCTTCATATTCGGCTACTTCAAAAATCTTAGGGAATAATTCTTTAAGCGTATTGTGGCTATTATAAAACTTGGACAGATCTGTCTGTCCAAGTTTAGAAATTGTTTCGCACTGAATTACTTTTGATAAGCTTTCTTCGTATTTCATTAAATTAATACCTTTGAAAGGAAATCCTTAAGTCTATCGCACTTTGGGTGCTCAAATATATCTTCTGGTGTGCCTTGTTCCATCAGTTTTCCGTCTGCCATAAAGAGCACGCGGTTTCCAACTTCTTTTGCAAAGCCCATTTCATGAGTAACAACAACCATTGTCATACCCTGCTCGGCAAGCTCCTTCATTACGTCGAGAACTTCGCCTACCATTTCTGGGTCGAGAGCAGATGTTGGTTCGTCGAAGAGCATTACGTCTGGCTCCATCATAAGAGCACGGACAATTGCAATTCTTTGTTTCTGTCCGCCGGAGAGCTGGATTGGATAAGCATAAGCTCTGTCGGCAAGGCCTACTCTTGCAAGAAGTTTTTCAGCCTTTTCGTCTGCTTCTGCCTGTGTCATCTTCTTAAGAGTTACAGGAGCAAGAGTCATGTTTTCTATAATTGTCTTATGAGGGAAAAGATTGAAGTGCTGGAATACCATGCCCATCTTCTGACGATGAACATCTAAATCAAGCTTAACCATCTTTCCATCTTCATTAGGAACTTTCTTCTTTGTAATGTCTACACCTTCGAAAATGATTTCGCCACCAGTTGGCTCTTCAAGAAGGTTTAAAGAACGAAGAAATGTGGATTTACCAGAGCCAGAAGGCCCGATAACTACCATTACGTCGCCCTTATTTATTTCAACATTAATTCCATCAAGAGCCTTAATTACGCCCTTGTTATAGTATTTTTTTAAGTCGTTAACTTTGATTAATGCTTCTGCCATTAGATACGACCTCCCCTCTTTGCTTTGCGTTCATGTGACATTGCAACACTTGAATTACGGCTGCTGCCTGCGCCCATCTTACGTTCGAAGTGAGCAATAATCTTACTTGTAGGGAATGTGAGGCAGAAATAAATAACTGCGGAAATTACGAGTGGTTCTGCAATGGAGAATGTAGCACCCTTTACAGAGTTAACTGCATACATAATTTCCTGTACACCGATTGTGTATGTAATTGAAGATTCCTTAATGATAGTAACGAATTCGTTAGCTATTGCAGGAAGAATATTCTTAATAGCCTGTGGAAGGATAATCAGTTTCATTGTCTGGAACTGAGAAAGACCAAGGCTTCTTGCGGCTTCTGTTTGGCCGCCATCGATTGACTGAATACCAGATCTGATAATTTCAGAAAGATATGCAGCAGAGTTTAATGATAATGCAACAACACCAGGAACAAATCTTTCGAATCTAATTGTTCCAAAGAGCATAAAACGTGGGATATTAAATGGTGCCATCAAAATGTAGTAAACAACAAAGAGCTGAACCAGCATTGGTGTAGCACGGAAAATTTCCACATAGCATGTAGCAAGAAATGCCAATGGATTAAACATTGAAATCTTACCAACGAGGTCTGTTCTTTGCGAACCATCCGCAGCAATTCCTAAACCCTTAAGAGGACGGAAGTTGGAAAGTCTTGCTACAGCAAGGATGAGAGCTAAGATAAATCCGAATACTACAGTAAGCGCTGAGAGCGAAATTGTGCAAACGAATCCATCTACAAACATTCTCCAAAATCTAAATGTTTTTAAAAAGCCCGCTTTGCTTATCATAATTAACTCCTAAAAAATAATTCTTTTAAATGCCCAAAAGGGCGAGCAAGAATTGCTCGTCCTTTCGGGTTAAAGATATTGTGTATGAATAAGTTTTACTTAACGTCTGGAATACCTTCGAAGATGTTTCCTGTGGAATCTTCGTTAGCCTGAGCTACAAACTTGTCCATGCTGCCATCCTTAAGTGCCTTTGCGATAGCATCGTTAACACCCTTAAGAAGTGCATCGTTACCCTTGATAACGCCAACTGCAGAACCTTCTGCATCGTATGGAACAGCAAACTTAACAACAAGATCTGGATAGCTGATTGCATATGTTTCAGCTACAGCTGTTTCGATGTAAGCGCCATCGAGCTTGCCAGCAAGAAGTTCAGCGATAATGTCTGTAACCTTTGTAAGAGCAATGATGTCTGCCTTTGGAGAGTTTTCATTTGCAAGATCCATCTGGATGGAACCGTTCTGAGCACCAATCTTGTACTGCTTGTCGTTTGTTGCTTCGAGGTTTGCAAACTTATCTGCGCCAGCCTTGGATACGCAGAAGGACTGTCCGCCCATGTAGTAGATGTCAGAGAAATCCATCTTGTCCATACGTTCTGGGTCTGGGGAAAGTCCTGCGAATACGCAGTCAACCTTCTTTGCTGCAAGTTCTGCAAGGCAACCGTCGAAATCCATTGGGATAACGTCGAGTTCAAGACCAAGATCCTTTGCGATGTATGCTGCAAGAGCTGGGTCGAAACCTGCAAGTGTGTACTTGTTTCCATCTACTGTGTAGAATTCATATGGAGCGAAGTCTGGGGATGTAGCGATTGTAAGCTTTCCAGGATTTAATACGCCGTATGGGTTCTTGTTTTCCTGTGGAGCTGGTGCTGGAGCTGGATCATTGCCAGCTGCTGGTGTTTCTTTCTTGCCGCATGCTGCAAAGCTTAATACCATTGCAAGGGCAAGTAAAATTGCTAAAAACTTTTTCATTTTTGTTTCTCCTTGAATTTTTATTCATACAAATCTTTATCTAAAGTATGTATTGTATTATATTCGTATAAATATGCATTGTCAAGGCATAATATTGAATATTTATGCATATTTATTCGCATAACCAAGAATTTTATGCATAATCTTGCTTAATAATGTATATAGATGTATAATATCAAAGAATTTTAAAGAAAATATTCATTTGTCTGGGTGTAGCACAGTTGGTAGCGCGTATGCTTCGGGAGCATAAGGCCGTGAGTTCGACTCTCACCACTCAGACCATAAAAAAAGCCATCGCGGTTTGCGATGGCTTTTCTATTTACTTTTTATTAACCGAAGAATTCGTTATATACGCCTACTACAGCTTTTTCATAGTCGGCTTCATCTACGTTAATGATAATATTCATTTCGTTGGAATCAACCCATTTGATTATTACATCCTGATTTGCAATAGCGTTACATACACGGCCTACAACGCCTCTTGAATAAGCCATTCCCATACCTACAACAGCTACAATAGCGAGCCCATCATTGGCAATTAAGATATCTGGCTTAAGTTTAGCCTTAATAGAAGCCATAACTGCATCCTTAACAGGAGCAAGAAGTTCTGTGGAAACTACAACAGACATAGTATCAATACCTGTTGGGCAGTGTTCGAAAGGAACTCCAAAGTCTGCAAAAATCTGAAGAAGCTTTGCACCAAAACCTACTTCGCCGTTCATGGAAGACTTTTCAACATGAACTACAGTGAATCCCTTTTTGCCGGCAATACCTGTAACAGCACTTGGTGTAATTACCTTTGGAATAGTAGGCATAATCATTGTGCCGTCGTCTTCAGGAGCGTTAGTATTTCTGATGTTAATAGGAATTCCAGCCTTTCTTACAGGGAATACAGCATCTTCGTGAAGAACAGAAGCACCCATATAAGAAAGTTCTCTAAGTTCTGTATAGCTGATGTAACTAATTGTCTTTGGATTTTTAACAACTCTAGGGTCTGCAGCCATCATACCGGATACATCTGTCCAGTTTTCATAAAGATCTGCATTAGCAGCTCTTGCAACAATAGATCCTGTTACATCAGAACCACCTCTTGAGAAAGTATAAATCTTTCCACTTGGGCGAGCCCCATAAAATCCTGCAACAACAGCATGTTCTTTTTCTCTTAAAATCTTACCGAGAACATAGTTTGTATCTTCAGCGTTGAAAGAACCGTCTTCGTTAAAGAAGATGCATGTGCATGGGTCGATAAAATCAAAGCCCAGATATGCAGCAAGAATCTTGGAGTTTAAATATTCTCCGCGGCTTGCCATATATTCCTTATCGGTGCCTTCAACGATGTGTCTTCTTAATCTATCAATTTCAAACTGAATGTCAAAATCAATGTTAAGTTCGTTTATGATATCGCCAAAACGTTCTTTAATCTGAGCAAGAACTGGTTCGAAATCTTCGCCTGCTTCTGATAAGTTGAAACACTTATAAAGAAGGTCTGTTACTTTAATATCTCCATCAAAGCGCTTACCTGGAGCGGATGCTACGACAAAACGTCTTGCTGGGTCTGCTTTAATAATATTTGCTACTTTTACATACTGTTCGGCACTTGCAAGAGAACTGCCGCCAAACTTTACAACTATAGTTTGCATTTTTAATGCCTTTCTTTTTTTAAACTAATAACATTTTATTTTAAAAAATTTAACTATGTGTTGTCAAACCTTTATACGAAAAAAACATCACTTTTTTGTGATGCCTTTTCCGTTCGTTATTTTATTTCTATCTCTAGAGGATTTATAGTGGTCAAGTTAGATAATTGTCCCAATGTAGAGGATTAAAGCTGCAATTAAAATCGCACCGATAAACACTACATGGTACCCCCTTTTCATTTTTTTGTAGTCAAGAACCACTGAATTCATTGCATATGTCATTTTAGCCTCCTATTAGATTGCCGCAGGCATTTCTAAATTTGCTTTTCTGCACTCAACTAACCCATTCACTGATTTTGCAAAATATCCATGTACAGAACCCACAAGTACGGCTGCAAGAATTGTACCTATGCCAACACTTCCTAATCCATGAATTACAACCATGCAAATTGTGAATGAAATTAATACCATTGAACTGTCGAATATTACTTTAATTTTTGAGAACTGCATTCCGGTTTTTGCTGTAATTGCCTGCATACAACCTTCTGCAGCCATTGGCATAATGTTAGCCTTTAAGTAGAAGAATAATCCTATAGCTACGAGTATTACACTTGCAACAAGAAGTGCTATTCTTCCCGACATATCCTTTGGCTCTGGAATTCTTCCAACCACACTGTTACAAAATGTCATATAGTAACCAAAGATAATGCCGACAACCACTTCAAGAAGTGATTTAAGTTTAAAATCTTTTCTTGAGATTAAGAACTGAAGGAATACTACAAAACTATGGAAGAGAATTGTTGCCTTTCCCATTTCTATTCCCCAAACAACTGTCATTGTGTATGGAATAGAACTTACTGGTGATACACCAAGGTTTGCTTTAATGGAAACGGCAACCCCTATTGCCATAATGAATAATCCAAATAAGTAAGTTACTATTCTTAATCCGAATTTTTCCTTTTTCATTTTCTCTCCCATTCTTAATTAGTGAATGGAGTTGAGATAAATTCCAGTTGCAATTGCAAGTACAATTACTATAGAAACAAGACGAGCAATGTTGATCTTTTCAAGTCTGCTGTAGTTAACCTTTTCTCTTTCCTGTGCTACTGCCTGGATACCGTTGTTCTTTAATGCTGTTGTGTTGTTCATGATGTTTCTCCTTTTTAATTTTTTATTCTTTAACTATATTTTTTAAACTGTTTTATGTCTTAGAGCTTTTGTTTTTGTCAGCTCCTTTTGACAATTCAAGTGTACCGCCAATGCAAGTGAATGTTAACTGCACATAAGTACACCCCATCATTACAAAAACGTTATGCATTATTAGGCATAAAAAAACACCAAAGATTGATCTTTGGTGTTTAGCTATTTTTATGATTATCTATTTATCATTACTTCAAGACATTTTGCAATGTTAGGATTTTCGTTAGCCCCATTCCATGCAAGAAGCTGATTAATAGGCAGATACTCTTTAAGTTCAACGCAATGAATCAATGGGTTGTTAAGTTGAGCATGTCCTGTATATAGCAGTGCGACCCCAACATTATCCTCGACCAT
>JAKSSI010000031.1 GCA_024403175.1 Clostridia bacterium | reverse complement strand
CTCTTCATCTGGCAAACCCACCATCCGCGGTCGCAGCAGAATTCCCTGCCGCAGTCGGAATTGTTCTTAGCTATGCAACAGGACACATGCTTCCGATTTGGAAAGCTATGGCACTTTTTGTTTGCTGCATTCTAATGCAATCAGCCGTTAACACAATGAACGACTACTTCGACTACAAAAAAGGCACCGACACCTTAGACGACGCCCTTGAAGTAGAAGATGCCGTATTCTTGTACAACCACATTAATCCTTCTCATGCATTGGTTTTAGCTATAGCCTACCTTGCAGGAGGAGCAATTCTCGGCGTGGCTGCTGCCTGGGGCACAGGCATTACACCTTTCGCTTGCGGAATTATCGGCGGACTTGCAGTACTTTTCTATTCTGGCGGACGAACCCCAATTTCCTATCTTCCAATCGGAGAATTTGTATCGGGTTTTGTAATGGGCGGACTCATTCCTTTAGCAATAGTTTCTATTGCAGCCAAGAAAGCTCAGCCTGTAGTTCTTATTTGCAGCATTCCATTTATCATCAGCATTGGCCTTATTATGATGACCAACAACTGCTGTGATATAGAAAAGGATATTCGTGCCGGAAGAAAAACTCTCCCAGTTACTTTAGGAAGAGAACAATCAAAGAAGCTTTACAAAACTCTTGTACTTATTTGGAAATATTCCATTTGGATACTTCCTATTCTCATAGTTGGCCCTTATGGCATTATAGCTGCAATACTTCTTCATTTTGCAGCAAAGGATCAGTTTAATTTCCTCTGCAATTCACCGCTGACCCAAGAAAACAGAATCAATCAGATGCGCGGAATTATAGGGGCGAACAGAAAAGCTAACACAGTGTATATTGCAATAATAGCAGTAAGAGCCATTGAGGTGCTGCTTTATAGATTTCAGTAGAAGCATATGAATAAAGAAGAAAAAGTATTAAACATATTTGAAAAAATTTCCGAAAACTATGATTCTGCCAACGACCGCATTTCTTTAGGTATGCAAATGGGTTGGAAGAAGCATTTGATTTCTGCCGTAAAAACAGCAAAACCAGAAAAGGTTTTAGATGTTTGTTGTGGCACAGGAGATATTTCTTTAATGCTTTCAGCCGAAGGCATAAATGTAACAGGCCTTGATTTTTCTCCTGCAATGCTTACTGTTGCAAAAGAAAAAGACAAAGAAAACAAGGTAAACTGGATTCAAGGAAATGCTATGGAGCTTCCTTTTGAAGATGGCAGCTTCGATGCCTGCACCATTTCATTTGGACTTAGAAACACACCTGATTTCGAACAGGTTTTACGAGAAATGAAAAGAGTCTCAAGAGGTAATATTTACATCCTGGACTCTTTTATACCTGAGAATAAAATTGTGTATCCTTTTTACAAGCTCTACTTTAAGACCCTTACCCCATTAATTGGCGGCGTTGGTAAGTACAAGGCCGAATACCAGTGGCTTTTCGAATCCACCGATGCCTTCCTTAGCCCAAGCCAATTATCAGATCTTCTTAAAAAAGTAGGCTTTGCAAAGGTTAATACCGAAAAATACAATTTCGGAACATGTTGTCTGCTTACTGCTTACCGCGAATCTTTCTAACGATTCTTGCGATAATGTGAGTCTTCCAAATAATCAGAACAAGCGCTACGAAGACAATAATTCCGACAAGGTTATAACCTACCCAAATTACAAAATCTTCAGCAGTTTCAACGGCCCCCATAAGGCCGTTTTTGATTGCCCTTGCAAGTCTAGTACCAAAGCCTTCCTTCTGAACAGAAGAGCCATCGTACTTGTTTACTTCCTGAATATCCATGTTGATTGTTGAATATCCAATAAGGCTATCATAACGATTTAATGTTGTGGAGTATTTTTGAATGCTGTATTCAACATCTGAAATTTCGTTTTCTAAAACGATTATGTCAGACATATTGTCAGCTTTTTGCAGAAGCTCCTGAAGTCTATCAAGTTTAATATTTAAAGTTTCAAGTCTGCTTTCTGCGTCGTAATACTGCTGACCAATATCTTCTACAGATTCATTAAGTCTTACAACTCTTGCTCCATCACCAACGCTATCAATAAACGCTCTGTAGCTGTCAGAAGGAATTCTAATTGTATAGCTTCCGTTCTTTAAACCACTGTAATAGTAGTTCCCGTTGTAAACTTCAGAACCCTCAAAATATCCACCGAATTCAGCCACCATAGCCTTAATTCCATCCAGTGTCTTCTCATATTCTGTAGTCTGAAGACTAATATTTGCTCTATAGATAAGTTTTACATTGGCTATTTCGCTGGCAAGCTTAACACCAGTACCCGCAGTTGCCGCGTCCTTACTAGGAATCATTGCACCTTCGTATGACATATCATTCTTATAGTCATAGCTTTCGTGGTATCCACTATTAAATTGCGGTGAATCCATAGGCGCAGCAGCCCCGCCCTTTGTACCCATGCCTCTAAATCCGTTTCCTAAAAAGCCTCCAACTATACAAAGCACAAGTACAGCAGCAATGCCTCCAGCCCAACGGTCAAACTTCTTTACAGCAGACTTGACAGTTTTTTCTTTCTTTTCTTTTACAGGCTTTAAATCTTGGCTTACTTCAGCACCAAGTATGAGTTCATCATCAATATCGCCTATAGCTTTGAGCATATCTTCGCTCTTCATATGTTAATCCCCTCTTTTTGCAGCGCATCTTTTAAATCTGCACGCATTCTAAACAGTGTTGTTTTTGCAGTAGCTTCTGTGCAACCACAGTTTATAGCCACATCTTTTACACTGTCCAAATACCAATAACGTCTGATAAACATTTTTGCCTTTTTAGAATCTTGTGTTTTAAGGAATTGATTAATTACTTCTGTAATGTTTTCACTTTCCATTTGTCTGTCAGGTAGCAGTTCGGATAATTCATCTAAACATAATTCAACCTGACCGCCACCACGCTTTTGGGCATTGGCTTTATCGTATTTATCTAAAGCCAAATTTCTAACAACCTTAGCAAGGAATGCCTTTAGGCTGTTTGGCCGCTGCGGCGGGATGCTATTCCACAGCTTAAGATAAGCATCAGAAACACACTCCTCACTATCTTCTAAGCTTTTCAAAACGTTGTACGCAATTTTAGTTGCGTAGGAACCATACTTAGAAGCAGTATGAGCAATAGCTACTTCAGAACGCATGTTATACAGTTCAATAATTCTTTCGTCTTCCATAATTGAGGTCCTCTATACATAGAGACGGGGGATTTTCAAAAAGGTTACATACCTTCAATTACATTATTAAGCCATTTTCCAGACATGTATCTTCTAAGAAGAATTATAAGCTTTGGCACGCCTTCCATTTGAACCAAGAATAATACCCAGTAAACCGGAAGCTTCATAAACAGTGCAAAGAAAAATGCAGCAGGTACGGAATAAATCCACATAATACTTACTTCAGTCTTTGCAGCAAAGCTTGTGTCTCCTCCGGATCTTAAAACGCCGCTGATTAAAATAGCGTTAAATGTATTCATTGGAAGAGTTAATGCCCAAACTATGAGAAGTCTTCTTCCATAGAATGCACCAAGTTCACTTAAGTTGAACCAAGAAAGAACAGGCTTATTGAATACTATGAGAAGTGTTGTCATAAGCAAAGCCACAACAAAGCACGCCTTCATTATCTTCTTTGAAATGTTTCTGCCTTCTTCAATATTGTTCTGACCAAGTTGTTCGCCAACAAGAATCAAAGATGCATCGCCTAAACTGTAGCACGCCAACTGGAATAAGTTTGTAACAGTTCTTGAAGCCTGCAGCGCAGCAAACTCGGTAATACCCATTCTTCCAAATGCGGCATTCTGCGCAACAATAGCAGCACTCCACATTGTTTCGTTTATTGTTGTTACTATAGCGTTTTTATAAACCCTAAATGCAAATAGGCGGTCGAAAGAAAAATATTCTGAAAATGATCCTGCAATAACATTCTTCTTTGCAAATACAGCAATAAGTGTAAGAAGAAGTTCAACTAATCTTGCAAGAACTGTTGCCAAAGCTGCGCCCTGCACACCAAGTCTTGGGAAACCGAATTTTCCGAAAATTAAAATGTAGTTAAAAGCAGCATCTGTAATGAATGCAGCAATAGCATTTCTCATAGGAATATCTGTCTGCTGAGTAGCTCTTAATGCTGCAGACAGCGGCTGAATTAGAGCCACTAAAAGGAAGTTTATAGCCGCAGTCTTAAGATATATTGCACCAAGAACTGCTGTTTCGTGAGAAGTTGTAAACAAACTTAAAACCCACACAGGAGCAAAGAATGCTACCAAAGCAAATACCATACTGATGCCAAAGCAAGTTGCAAGAGCAAGGCCTAAAACTTTCTTAATATTATTTAAATCTCTTGTTCCCCAAAACTGTGAATAGAAGGTTTGGCAACCCGTGCAAAAACCAAATATAAGCATCCACTGAATTTGGAAGGTCTGAGTAGCAAGGCCTACAGCAGAAAGTGATTGTTCGCCAAGGCTACTTACCATTAAGTTATCTAAAAGTGTCAGCGATGCCGATATCAAACTCTGAAATGCAATTGGCAAAGCCACCACTATAAGCTTTTTATAAAAACTCTTATCAAATGAGTTATTCATATTTGCAAATTATCCTATCTAAATTATTATCCGTTTTGTAGCTTATCTTAAGCTTAGGATATTTTTCTTCAAAGTATTTTTTGTTGCAGGCCTTATGGCCAACAGCATTATTTAAAAGTTCATCTGGAGCACTAATAACTACTTTGCCCGGATGCTCAAATTTTTCAAGTTCAAGTTCTATTTCATCTTTTGCAATGGCACCTTCTACAAGTTGCCTAAATGCAGGATGATAACCATAAGATACATATTCGCTTTCTGTACTGATAAGCGAAGTAGATTTAAGGCCAATGCGCATTACATAAATGCCAGCATCTTTTAAAGCCTTAAACATATCCTTTGTTGTGCGAAGCATTTCCTCTTCTGTAAAAGGAATATAGCTTCCGTCTTTATACATATCGAACAGCTCTGTTTCACTGATTACAACTGTCGGATACAGTCGAGCCAAGCTTGGAGCTATTTCAATGGTTCGCCTTACGGAATCCATACAAGCTTCGTATGAATCGCCCGGAAGGCCTATCATAAGCTGAATACCTAAAGTAATGCCATACTCTTTTATTAAATTGCAAGCATCGTATATCGCTTGCTGAGTGTGTCCTCTTTTAGACTGCTCTAAAACCTCAGGGCTAAAAGACTGCGCTCCAAGTTCTATAACATCTACACCGTAATACTTTAGGTTATCCAGTATTTCTTTGTTTATATAATCAGGGCGTGTTGAAAGATGGATTTTATTTACAAGCCCTTTGTCTTTGTATTCCTTTGCAACTGCAAGAAAAGCACTTTGCTCTTCTATAGGAATACCCGTAAAACTGCCACCATAAAAAGAGACTTCAATTTCTTCCAAATTGCGGTCCTTTAAAGTGCAAAGATTTTGCTCAATAATGTTGCGTGCATCTTGCGGAGTTACATCTGCCGTTCTCGCGGTAATTGCTCTTTGATTACAAAACACGCATGCATTATTACATCCTCTGTGCGGTATAAAAATTGGAATGATGGCATGCTTTTTCATTAACTATTTATATTTATTGCTGTTAATCGCTTCAATAACTCTTTCTCTTACTTCCTTTGGGGAAATTACTTCCACGTGCTGCAGGTACTGAAGCGCCCAGTAAACAAGGCCTTCTGTTGCAGTAAGAAAACTTGCATTAAAACTACCGTCGGCATTCTTTGTAATTACTACGTCTTTACCAAACTCTTCAATTACATAGCGAAGAACCTGTTTATCACATCTAAGTTCTACACGCTGAGGTTCGCCGGTATGAGCATAAACAACTTTCTTAATAGAATCCAGCTTTGCATCGCGCTTAGATATTTCAATATCATCATCTAAGATTCTGATATTTTTCATCATGTCGATTCTATAAAAGCTTGGGTCGGCATGACCCTTAGAGATTAAAACCAGATAGTAATGATTTCCTTCGCAAATCATGCTGTAAGGATTTACGACATATTCCTGATCTCTTCTTGGCTTAAGCTTTTTATCGTAGTCATAATCAAGATAAGTAAATGCCACCTGCTTATGACTGTTAATAGCCTGATCCAGAATTTCTATGTTAAGGAAGACTTCCGGATTTGGAGATTTCTTATCCGGGGCAATAATGTTTGTGT
Organism: Clostridia bacterium; assembly: GCA_024403175.1. Next base: position 4,119 of record JAKSSI010000031.1, on the reverse strand, counting down.
AGTTGTAATTCTTTCTTTCATGAACAGAAAGGAAAGATCTAAGCTTTTGAAGAAGCTCTTCTGTCTGCTTTTGAGAAATGTATTCGCAAGAGAAAATAGCATCAATTAAAAGCTTAACTTCTGCTGTGGTAAATTCTCTATCAATGAGATAATAACCTACGTTGTTGTCAGCGTAGGTTGAAATATCATAGCCAAATTCTTGCAGAGCTTCTATGGCACTATAGATTGTACGTCTGTCAACCTTGCGGTCGTACAGAACGCTCATCTTGCCAATAATGTCTTTAACTGTAAGTATATTGTTTTCGTCTGAATATTCCTGAAGTACCTTAAGGATACAGAGCATATTAGACTTATCGCTGGTAACTGCCATTTTGTAGCCTCTCTACTTACCTTGCTGCTTGCACCAAACATTCATAACAAATTCGCAAGGAGCAAACTTAACAAGCTTAACCTGACTTCTTACTGGGAACCCAAGAATAGAAATCTTCTTGCGCTTCTTAAAATCCTTCATAGCCTGGTCTACTACCTGTTTTGCTGTATACCATCTATCGAAATACTTAATAGTATTATCGCGAACAGCTCTATCCATAAATTCTGTTTTAATCCAACCAGGGCAAACACACATTACGAAAATGCCTCTGCCATCTCTTTCAAGTTCTTTTCCAAGACCTCTAGAGAAGCTAAGTACAAATGCCTTTGTTGCAGCATAAGTATTGATATAAGGAACCGGCTGCCAGCTAGAGTTAGAACCAAGGTTAATAATTGCATCGCCCTTCTTCATATATGGAAGACTCATATAGCACATTGCAGCAAGAGCCTTTGAATTTAAATCAACTATTCCAAGCTGTTCTTCCATAGGCATTGCTTCAAAGCCACCGAAAAGTCCATAGCCAGCCGCATTAACAAGAACATTAATTTCTGGTTTTACTTCTTCGAGTAATTCTTTGTATGCAGTAAAGCTTGCATTATCCTGAAGGTCCATTGGAAGAACTCTAACTTTTGTTTTGCATTCTGCAGCTAATTCTTCAAGCTTTTCTTTTCTTCTTGCAATAACCCAAATTTCATCTAAAACAAACTCTCTGTCTACTGCGTAAACAAATTCTCTGCCCATTCCGGAAGATGCTCCGGTGATAATTCCTACTTTCATTGGTTCCCCCATTATGCTTCTATGCTTTTTGCAATGTTTACAATTACCTCTACAGCCTTTTTCATGGCACCTACCGAAACAAATTCATGAACGCCGTGGAAGTTTTCTCCGCCTGTAAAAAGATTTGGGCACGGAAGACCTTCAAAAGAAAGTCTTGCACCATCAGTGCCTCCTCTAACAGGAACAATCTTTGGCTCAACCCCAGCATCTGCCATAGCCTTCTTTGCACGTTCAACTATATGCATATGCTGTTCTATTATTTCGCGCATGTTGTAATAACTGTCGCGAAGATCTAAAAAGCAGCTTCCTTCACCCCATTTAGAATTAAGAGCACTGCAAATATTTCTAACAAGCTCTTTACGCTCTTCAAACTTTGCCCTGTCGTGGTCGCGGATAAGCATCCGAAGAATTGTTTTAGTTTCATCGCCAAGCACATCCATTACATGGAAAAATCCTTCTCTATTTTCTGTGTGAGCAGGAGTCTCCTTTTCCGGAAGCATATTGATAAAATCATTTGCCATAAGAAGAGAATTCTTCATTATGTTCTTAGCACTACCAGGATGAACATTTACTCCATTGAATGTTACAGCTACAGAGGCAGCGTTGAAGTTTTCGTATTCAAGTTCGCCAAGGCTTCCGCCATCTACAGTATATGCATATTCGCAGCCGAATGCTTTAATATCAAAAAGATCTGCGCCTCGGCCTATTTCTTCGTCAGGAGTAAAGCCTACAGAAATCTTTCCATGCTTAATTTCAGGATGAGCAATTAAGTATTCCATTGCAGTCATAATTTCTGCAACGCCTGCTTTGTCGTCTGCACCAAGAAGCGTGGTTCCATCAGTAACAATAAGTTCCTGACCCACATATTTTTCAAGGAACGGATAATCTGCAAGTTTAGTATAAACATGAGGGCTAAGCTCTATGTCTCCGCCCTCATACTTAATTGTCTTTGCCTTAATGTTCTCGCCCGAAGCAGATGGAGAAGTATCCATATGAGCTATAAAACCAATGGCTGCAGTTTCAATGCCTTCGCTTGCCGGAAGATATGCATACACATATCCGTGCTCATCCATGCGTGCATCTTTAAGACCAATCTCTTCAAGTTCTTTAGCAAGATATTCTCCAAGAATCTTTTGCTTTTCAGAACTTGGGCAAGTTTCGCTATCCTCATCGGACTGAGTATCAAACGATATATATTTTAAAAAGCGATCTTCAACTTTCATAATTACTTTTCAAACGGGAACTTGTAATCAAGCTTGCATTCATCGCGAAGCTGAATAAGTTCTTTCTGAATGGATTCGCTAACTGGAACACCTTTATCTTTTCTGTCCTGCCATGCAAGATATTCCTTTTCGCCTGCAGTGTAGATACGTTCAGCACCTGGAGCCTTCTTGGATGCTCTAAGACCTCTTAAGATGCCGCCGGATGTTTCCTTAAATGTATCAAGACCCATAAAGAATTCTGGGTTGATAACAAAGAAGAAATGTCCAAGCTTATAAAGCTTTGGATTTCCGTTTTCATCCTTTCCGCTTAATTCCTTCATGTAAGGGCCACCAGCAAGAGCTGCAGAAAGAATTTCAACTATTGTTGTAAATCCGTATCCCTTGTATCCACCTGTTGCTTCACCAAAGCCGCCGATAGAAAGGAGTGCAGCCTTACCTGCTCTCATGTCTTTAAGAATTGCAGGAGAATCTGTAAGAGTCTGTCCTTCATTGTTTACTACGAGTCCTTCAGGAGTATCTTTTCCGATACGTTCATAGTATTCAATCTTACCGTTTTGAATTGTAGATGTAGCACAGTCGAAGTTGAATGGGAATTCTTCATCGGTTGGCATTGTGAATGTAAGTGGATTTGTACCCATCATTGGTTCTACACCCCAAGTTGGAGCAACAGATGGGCGCGCATTAGTACCAGTAATACCAATCATGCCAGCCTTTTCCGCCATTCCGGACCAATAGCCTGCAATACCATAGTGAGTTGAATTCATAATAGTTCCGCCAGCCATACCATAAACCTTAGCCTTTTCAATAAGAAGTTCCATCATCTTATGAGAAGCCACCATACCCATACCGTCATGAGCGTCCATAACGATAGTTGTTGGAGTTTCTTTTACAATTTCAATTTCTGTAACAGGCTTAAGAGTTCCAATCTTAATTCTATCGAGGTAGATTGGCTTAAAACGGTTGCAACCGTGGCTTTCAATACCTCTGCGATCGGATTCAAGAAGAACATCTGCACAAATTGCTGCGTCTGCTTCAGGAACTCCATAAGCTTTAAATACGTCTATCATAAAGTTGTTCATTAATTCCCAAGATACATAAGGTCTAGTTTCCATATTAATCTCCTTTCATACAGAAAAAACTGTTCTTTCTATTATACCATAATAATAAAAACGGCTGAATCACTAAAGAGTCAGCCGTTATAATCTATCGTTTTTTAAGTAATTCTTCGCAACCCATCAAAATCTCTTGATAAGTTCTTTCAAATTCACCTGTATACCATGGGTCGTCTATGTCTTTGTCGCCCAAAAGAAGTTGAAATTTTGGGTGAGGACCAAGGTGGCGTTCAAGGTTTTTAATGTTGAACTTTTCCATTGCAAAGATATAGTCAAACTCCTCAAGATCCTTCTTTGTAATTTGTCTTGCAGCGCGAGGCTCAAAAGGAATATTGTGTGCTATCATGCACTTCTTAGTTGGAGGATAAACATCATTTCCAATTTCCTCAGTGCTTGTAGCAGCAGATTGAATATAGAATTCATCTTCTCTGCCGGCCTTCTTAACCAGGTCTTTAAAAACAAATTCAGCTAAAGGGCTTCTGCAAATATTGCCGTGGCAAATGAATAGTATTTTAATCATATGAATTTTCCTTCCGTGGGCGCCCTAAAGGTTTTGGGCAGGTACTACCCGTTATTCTACCACATCCGTCAATAACTCGCTAAAAACATTCCAATAAAATCTGATCTTTCAGAAATT
>JAKSSI010000030.1 GCA_024403175.1 Clostridia bacterium | reverse complement strand
TGTAATTAACAAGATGAATAAAGGTGTGCATAAAGCAGAACTTACGAGATTTCTTGGAGGCGGAAAAATCGAGGAATATCCGGCAAAGGCCTTAGATAAGCTTTATGCCGCGGAGTATAACTGCGTTTTACCGTAATAATTAGCGAAAAACGCATATTTTCACTCATTCTTCATCTAATCTCTATCATCCCCTAGTGGTTTACATTTGATATAAACCAAATATATGGTATAATTTAACGTGATTACATATGTATATATAGGGGTGCAAAGTGATCGATTTTAAAAACGTAACAAAAAAATACGGAGATACTGTTGCATTGCAAAATGCAACTTTACACATAGACGAAGGTGATTTTGTTTTTGTAGTGGGTCCATCTGGTGCAGGTAAGTCCACTTTTATTAAGCTTATGCTTAAGGAGATTACTCCAGATGAGGGTGAGATTGTTATAAACGGCAAATCTCTTCGCAAGATGTCTAACAGGGAAATTCCAAAGCTTAGAAGACAAGTTGGCATGGTTTTCCAGGATTTCAGACTTCTTCAGAACAAGACTGTTTATGAAAATGTGGCATTTGCTATGGAAGTGGTTCATGCTACACCAAGAACTATTGCAAGACAGGTGCCAGCGATGCTTGAAGTAATGGGCATTTCTGATGCAAAAGACAGATTCCCATCTGAGCTTTCTGGCGGCGAACAGCAAAGAGTTGCAATAGCTAGAGCAATTATCAACAACCCAAAGATTCTTATTGCAGACGAACCTACAGGAAACTTAGACAAAGAAACTGCAAAAGAAATTATGGAACTTATGAACATGATTAACCGCAGAGGCACAACAGTTGTTATGGTTACTCATGCCACCGAAATCGTTGAACGTATGGGCAAGCGTGTTATTGCCATTGACGACGGAAGCATCATTGCCGACCGCCGTTTAGGAGGCAGCCATGTTTAAAGATTTAATTTATTCGATTAAGCAGGCTGTAAAGCAAAGCATTAGAAACAAGGGCATGAGTGTAGCTTCAATTTTCTCAATTACAGCTATGCTTCTTATCTTAGCCGTTGTACTTTCCCTTACAATCAATATCAACTACATTACTGAAACTGTTAAAACCCAGTTTGATACTGTTGAAGTTTTCCTTTTGGATGAAACAACAGATCAGCAGATAAACCTCTTAAAGAGTCAGATTGAAAAGAAAGAGGGCGTTGCTTCTGTTGAACTGATTTCAAAAGAAAAGGCTATGGAGGAGTTTAAAGTTAGATGGGGCGACAGCGCTTATCTTTTAGATTCTCTTTCCGAAAACCCTCTGCCAAATTCTTTAAGAGTTAAGCTTTCTGCTCTTGAATATGGCTCTTCAGTTAAAGCATATTGCTCCAAACTTGTTGGAGTTGAAGACATTAGATTTTATGCAGATGAAGTTAACAAGGTTATCAATGTTGCAAATGCAATTCAAAAGGGTGCACTTGTAATTATTCTTTTCCTTGTAGTTGTATCTGTTGTAGTTGTAAGCAACACAATTAAAATTACCGTACTTGCAAGACGCGAAGAAATCGAAATCATGCAGTACGTTGGTGCTACAAACTGGTTCATAAGAGGCCCTCTGCTTTTGGAAGGTGTGTTTATCGGCATCATTTCTGCAGCTTTGGCTTTAGGCATATCTGCTCTTGCATATTATGAATTACACGATATGTTCTCTTTGCAGGCAGTGGCACTGTTTTCATCTGGTTTTGTTGACCCAATTTTCGTAATCAAGAACTTCGCTGCAATCTTTGTGGCTCTTGGGGTCAGCATTGGTGCCTTTGGTTCTATCGTATCTATGAGAAAGTTCCTTAAGGCATAATAGGGGAATAATGAAAAATATTTTTAAGGGGACAATTAAAAAGATTTTAGTGCTCAGCATGGTACTTGTTATGCTGTTTACTTTTAGCGTGCCTGCAGTTTCCTATGCTGATGATATAACCAATAAAAAGAACGAACTTTCCGATATCAATGCGGATTTGGCAGCTCTTGAAAAGGCTCTTAAATCTGGCCAGAGTACAGCTGCAGCTTTAAAGAAGCAGATTAAAGATATCGAAAGTAAGATTTACTCTGCGCAAAAGCAAATCAATGCGCTTAACAAGGAAATTAACAATACAAAGGCAAAGATTGTTGAAACCTTAGCAGAACTTGAAGCACTTCAGGCTGAAATCGATGCTCACAATTCTAACTTAAACGACAGACTTCGTGCTATGTACAAGAACGGAAGCATAGGAATACTCTCTGTTCTTTTAGGTTCTAAGAGCATGAGCGATTTCCTTACAAACATGGAAATGTCTAAGAAGATTTATAGCTCAGACGAAGATCTTCTTGAAGATATGCAGACAGCTTACGAAGTAGTTGTTCAGAAGAAAGAAGAACTTGCGCAGCTTAAGGAAAAACTTATTGCGCAGCAGGAAGAGGCTACAGCTTACAAAGCAGGTCTTGATGAAAGTGAAGCAAAGCTTGCTCAGCAGAAAAAGAATGTTGAAAACAACAACTCCATGCTCGAGGCTCAAATCGATGAACTAAACAAGGAAGCTGAAAAACTGGTTGCTGAAATTCTTGCTCTGCAAAGCAAGGAAGCCTACACTGGTGGTACTATGTGCTGGCCTGCAAAATCCAGTACAAGAGTAACATCTCCATTTGGTAACAGACGCCATCCAGTATTAAAGAAATATAAGCTTCATACCGGTATCGATATTGGTGCTGGCATGGGTACAGATATACTTGCAGCAAACAGCGGTAAGGTTATTAAGGCGGCATATAATGCTGGCGGTTATGGTTATTATGTAATGATAGACCACGGCGGCGGAATTGTTACTTTATATGCACATTCATCCAAGCTGCTGGTATCTGCTGGAGATATCGTAGTAAGAGGTCAGACTATCGCAAAGGTAGGTTCTACAGGTATGTCTACTGGTCCGCACCTTCACTTTGAAGTTCGTGTAAATGGTCAGTATGTAAATCCTCTTGACTATGTAAAAGCAGGTGTTTATTAGTCATGGCAAAGTGGATAATAAAACAGAATAGATATAACATGGAACAGGGACGCTTTGGGGTCCCTGCTTCTATTGTTCAGATAATTAGGGATAGAGGGGTAGAAGAGAGCAAAATCGAAGATTTCCTCTCCGAAACACCAAAGGTTACTTACGACCCATTCCTTCTGCCAGACTTAAGAGACGCTGCTCAGACTCTTATTAACACAGCAAAACTTGGTAAGCGTATTTGCGTTTACGGTGACTACGACGCAGACGGCGTTACATCCACAACTCTTTTATACACAGTAATTAGATACTTAACGGAAAATGTTTGCTATTATGTGCCAAGCCGTTTTACAGATGGTTATGGCCTTAATAACGCTGCTATCGATAAGATTAAGGCAAACAATGTAGATTTACTCATTACCGTAGACTGCGGAAGCACTTCGCCTGCCGAAGTTGAATATGCTAAGTCTTTGGGAATGGAAGTAATTATTACAGACCACCATAGATTAAGAGACGGACAAGATCCTGATTGCCTTTTTGTTAATCCGAAAAGAGCTGAATCAAATTATCCTTTTGCAGAACTTTCTGGCTGCGGCGTAGCATTTAAATTAGCTCAGGGTGTTAAAAGAATTTTGGAGGCTCAGGGCGATTTAACCTTAACAAAGAGCAGACTGAACAATCTTTTAGACTTAGTTGCTATCTCAACTGTAGCAGATGTTGTTCCTCTTTTAGATGAAAACAGAAGTCTTGTAAAATACGGCCTCGACCGCATAAATAGACGTAGCCGTATAGGGCTTACAAGCCTTTTCGAAAGACTTGAAATAAACGATAAGATAATCACTTCTTCCAACGTAGCATTTATTCTTGCACCAAATCTTAACGCTTTGGGTAGAATGGATTCTGCAGCTTTAGGTGTTGAACTTTTAGCTGGTTTTGAAAGCAAGTCTCAGCTTGATGCTTTGGCTGACGAAACAGTAAGAACCAACATCAAAAGAAAATCCGTACAGGAAGAAACATATAGAATTTGCGAACGAGCTCTTGAAACTGAGGACTGCGGTGAATTCGCCCCAGTTATTTTCGCGCCTGGTGCCCATGAGGGCGTGGCAGGAATTGTAGCTGGTAATTTAAAAGAGCGTTTCCATAAACCGGTTTGCATTGTAACACCTGCTGAAGATGGCAGCTTAAAGGGTACAGGTAGATCTGTTCCGGGAATTAATCTTCATGAACTGTTTGAAAACTGCGGAGATGTGTTCCTTAGATTCGGTGGACATGCCGGTGCCTGCGGATTTAGCCTTAAGGCTGAATGCCTCGATGAATTTAGACAGAAAATGCAAGAACTTGTAAAAGCTCAGGTGGAACTTAACGCCGATGTGCTTGAAGAGTGCCTTGTTATAGAAAAAGAACTTGCCGAAAACGAAAAGACTCTTGAGTTTGCTGAAAAACTGCAAAAATTAGAGCCTTATGGCGAGGCAAATCCTGTTCCACTGTTCTGTGTAAGGGGTGCTCATATTAGCAATGCCTTTACTATGGGTTCAGATGGACAGCATATGAGATTTAACATAGTTGCTGCAGACGGTATTGGCATTAGCTGCATACTGTTCCAAAGCGCAGCTGATTTTAGAGATTTAGTGTTCAGTGGCCAGAGGGTCGACGTGGCCGGAGAGCTTGAAATCAACGAATATAGGGGCGAAAGAAAGCTCCAGATAAAGGTTAAGGATATAAGGGTTAGTAAGTAATGAATAAGAGAATTGTCGCCATTTTGATGATTTTTTCAGTATTGCTCGGCGCAGGCGGAATGATACTGGCAACATCTTTAGGCGTTGGGGGTGCAAAGCTTCTTACATCGGCTGATGCTGAAGTCTATAACGGATATTTAGAAAGATACGGCAAACTTGATACGCTTATGAATTTTGTGGAATCTTACTATTATCAGCCTGTAGAAGAATCCCAATTATTGGAAGGCGCATACAAGGGAATGTTCGAAGCCTTAGGAGATAAGTATTCTGAGTATGTTTCCTACAATAAAGCGGACGCTTTTTTGGAAGAAGTTGCACTTGAATTTGGTGGCATAGGTATGGCATTCTATATAGGAGATGATGGATACGTATGTGCAGATTCAGTTTACCTTGACAGTCCAGCTGATAAAGCGGGCATAAAGTCCGGTGATATTATCACAAAAGTCAACGGAGAAGACATAAAAGGACAGGATTCAACTGTTATTAGAGATAAGATCCGTGGTCCTAAGGGCACAGACGTAGAACTTACCTACCAAAGAGCAGGTAAGGAATACGTTGTAACTATCACCAGAGCAATTATAAGCGAAATTACCGTTAGCAGTGTTAAGCTCGACAAATCCAATGTAGATATGGATGTAAACCTCGGATACATTGAAATTGCAGCTTTCGGATCCGGTACAGCAAAGGAATTTGAAAAGGCTTTATCCGATATGGAAGATATGGGTGTTGAAGGCCTTGTTATCGACTTAAGAAACAACGGCGGCGGCCTTGTAGACCAAGCCGTAGAAGTAGCTGATATGCTTATGAATAAGGGCACTGTGGTATATGCAGAGGCTCAAGACGGTAAAAGAACTTACTATACAACAACTGATGGCAGAACTAAGCTGCCTTATGTACTTTTAGTAAATGAGTATACAGCTTCTGCTTCTGAGATACTTGCTGTAGGTATTCAGTCCAACAATGAAGCAAAGATTGTTGGCACAAAAACTTACGGAAAGGGCATCATTCAGGAAGCCAGAGAACTTTCCGATGGAAGCGTAATTAAACTTACAAGAACTCAGTACTATAGTCCTTCTGGCGACCCAATTCACAAAGTTGGAGTAACTCCAGACTATATAGTAGAATTGCCTGCTCCAGACCCTATGGGTTTCATCGAAGAGGATACACAGCTGCTTAAGGCTATTGAATTACTAAAATAATGGGTTTACTTACAAATTACATGTACATATTGGTGGCATCGGCTGTTATCCCGGCAATTGTACTTTTAAGGTATATTTATAAAATTGACCGCTTGGAAAAAGAGCCGCCACACCTTATAATTAAACTGTTAGCGCTTGGCATTGCGTCCACATATATTGCCTTGATTTTAGAAACTATAGGCTTTAATATCTTGGACCTTACGGTTAATCAGTATAGCAATCGCTATGACGTGATAATGTTCTTCATTATCGTTGGACCTGCCGAAGAATTGGCAAAGTACATAATGCTTAAAATCGGTTCCTGGAAAGATCCTGATTTTAACTGCCAATTTGATGCAGTAGTTTATGCCGTTACAGTTTCTTTAGGCTTTGCCCTGTGGGAAAACATTAAGTATGTTTTCTCATACGGTTTTTCCACAGCCATTGTAAGAGCATTTACTGCGGTTCCAGGACACGCTAGCTTTGGTGTGTTTATGGGCATCTGGTATGGGGTTGCAAAAAAGCAAGAATTAAGAGACAATTACAGTAGCTCCAAAACACTTAGAATTATCAGCGTTGTGTTCCCTGCAATCATACATGGCGCTTATGATTATATAGCCACTATTTCTGAGTACATCGGGAATATGGTGTTTATTGTCTTCATAGCAATAATGTTCTTTATTTGCTTTAAGGCAGTAAAAAGATTATCTTTAAAAGATCGTTATTTAGACGATACAAACAGGCCTACAATTATTGATGTTTAAATACAGGAGGTCATTATGACAAGAAGAGACAATTTCTTTGCGTTTTTTAAGGGCGAAGAATATGATCACGTTCCAACACTTGGCGAAGACGTTCTCGTTTTCCAGCCAAGAGAACTCCACGACTACGTAGCTAGAGGCTTCGTATTCGATGGTTTCCCATTTGACAGAAACAATGAATCCGGCGGTAAGGGCTGGTTCGGCGTAGAATGGGAATTCGAACCATCCGCAGGTGGTTCTATCGACAAGGGCAGAACATTCGATGATATCGAAGAATGGCAGGACAAGGTTGTTTTCCCTAACCTCGATGATTACGATTGGGAAGGCATCGCTGCAAGAAATGCAGAATACCTCAAGACTGACAAGATTATCTGTGCTACAGTATTCAACGGATTCTTTGAAAGAATCATTGCTTTCATGGACTTCCAGGATGCAGCTATGGCTCTTGCTATGGCAGCTGTAGATCCAGATGCTGAAGAAGCTCTTAAAGGACTTTTCGATAAGCTCTCCAACCTCTACTGCGATTATATTGAAAGAATGCACAAGTACTTCAACGTAGAAATGATCGAACTTCACGATGACTGGGGAACACAGAAGTCTTCTATGATGTCTCTTGATGCTCACCATGAATTCATCTTCCCTTATGTTAAGAGAGTAGTTGACAAGTGCCACGAACTCGGAATGCTTTACATGCAGCACTCCTGTGGTAACATCACAGACGTATTCCCTGACATGATCGAAGCTGGTACAGATACATGGTTCGGTCAGGAAACAGCTGGCATTAAGGAAAACATGGTTAAGACATACGACGGAAAGATTATCTGCGGCGTATCCATCGAACCAACAGACGTTTCCAGCGATGAAGCTGTAAGAGAATATGCTCAGAAGATCCTTGACACATACAAGGGTTACAAGGTTTGGTACAGAGTACCAAAGAAGGGCGTTTCCCCAGAACAGACAAAGCTTATCTGCGACATGATCGCTAAGGAACACTATTAATCCAAAGCAAATTAAATGCGGGCCTTAAAGCCCGCATGTCTTTTATTTTAGCAATAAAAAATCCTTTCCTATGGGAAAGGCTTTTTGTTTTATTTAAGTCTGTCTAAAACGATTTTATAGCCGTCTGCGCCATATTGCATACACTTGTTAATACGGCTAATTGTAGCAGTTGAAGCTTTTGTTTTCTTTTCGATTTCCTGATATGTGTTTCCTTCGGCAAGCAGTGTTGCAACCTCCCATCTCTGGGCTACAGACTGAATTTCTTTAATAGTCATAAGGTCGTCAAAAAATCTGTAACACTCATCTACATTTTCCAGTTTAAGAATAGCTTCAAAGAGAGCGTCAGTTGCAGCGGATTTAAATTTTGATTCGTAAGCCATTTGGGTCCTCCGTTGTTTGATGTTTTAACGTACTATCTATTATACGCTTTAAAGCGTGAAAGTAAAAGGGAAATTTGACACTATTTCGTGCAAAAGGTAAACTTTATACTATGAATATCCTTTTTTTAGAAAAAAATAAATATAGAACTTATAAATCCGAGCAAATTGTTGAAGAAATACTTGGCAAAAAACTGATTCATGTAAACGGTGCGCCAAAGATTGATGATGGATTTATTTCTATTTCAGACACAAAAAACTACTGGTGCTGTGCAATATCAGAAAACCCTGTAGGCGTTGATATTGAAGAGTTTTCAAGGGTTGTAAAGCCAAATCTTGCAAAGAAATTGCATCCATCTGAGCAAGATTATTTAAGTGCTCTTGCCCCTGGCAGCAGCGAGTGGAGAGAAGAATTTTTATCCATTTGGGTTAGAAAAGAAGCCTTTATGAAGCTTAAAGAAGAGGGCCTTCGCATGGGGCTTTCATCTTTTTCTGTAATTGATGATGGAATAACTCAAAGTTTTATCCATAAAAAACTCTTTGTCGGTATAGCTGGCGACCCAGATTACAGCATTAAATGGGTTGAATATGATGCGCCATTTATTCAAAGCTGTTTGGACTGTGCAGCAGGCTTTTTAGATACCAGAACCTACAGCGAAGCAGAGCTTAGAAATAAGCTAAAAGAACGCACTTACCCGGATGAAGATATTGATTATGCCATCGAAAAACTTCTTGAATACGGGTACATAAACGATGCTTTGTACGCTCAAAATTGGGCCGATAAATTAGCAAATTCGGGCAAGGCTCCGCGCCGAATTGAGTACGAACTTATGAAAAAAGGTCTCTCAAAAGAGCTTGCAAAAGATGCTGCATCCTCCTACAAGGAAAACTCAAGAGAAGCGGCAATGGAAATAGCTTTAAAATACAAGGCTGAGACGGAAAAAGATTTGGCAAAAATAGGCCGAAAGCTGTCAAGTTTAGGGTATGAAGCTACTATAATTTATGATATACTATCTAGGTTAAGAAAAAGTTAGAAATTGTTTATTTGTATACAAAAGTCGAGGAAACAAAATGTATAAGAATTTATCAGATTTACCAATAGCAGACGTCCAGCTTGCTCAGGCCGACAAGTGGGACGAAATTGACATGCTTGGAAAATGCGTAACATCACGCGAAGGTCAGCCAAACTTCTTATTCTACGAAGGACCTCCAACAGCAAACGGCAAGCCTGGTATTCACCATGTTATTGCTAGAACTCTTAAGGACTCTATCTGTCGTTATAAGACAATGCAGGGTTATAAGGTAAACAGAAAAGCTGGTTGGGATACTCACGGTCTTCCAGTTGAAATTGAAGTTGAAAAGCAGCTTGGTTTTAACGGCAAGCAGGATATCGAAAAGTACGGTATTAAAGAATTTAACGAAAAGTGTAAAGCTTCTGTATTCACTTACGAAGCAATGTGGAGAAAGATGACACACCGCATGGGTTATCTCATCAATCTCGACGATCCATATATTACCCTCGACAACAACTACATTGAAACAGGTTGGTGGATTCTTAAGGAATTCTATAAAGCAGGTCTTATCTACGAAGGACATAAGATTCTTCCATACTGCCCACGTTGCGGAACAGGTCTTGCTTCCCACGAAGTAGCTCAGGGTTACAAGATGGTTAAGGTAATTACTCTTACTGTTCCATTCAAGAGCACTGAAGAAGAAAACACATACTTCCTTGCTTGGACAACAACAGCTTGGACTCTTGCTTCCAACGTTGCACTTACAGTAGGCACAGATATGGACTACGTAAAGGCAGAACAGGATGGTAAGTTCTACTACGTTGCAAAGAGCCTTGCAGAAAAGGTTCTTGGTAAGCACGGCGAATACAAGATTGTTGCTGAAATGAAGGGTAAGGATCTTGAATACAAGAAGTACGAACAGCTTATGCCATTCGTTCAGGTTGATACAACAAAGAACAATGCATTCATCGTAACATGCAACGATTACGTAACAGCTGAAGATGGTACTGGTATTGTTCATACAGCACCTGCATTTGGTGAAGACGACTACAACACAGGTCTTAAGTATAACCTTCCAGTTGTTAACCCAGTTGACGAAGAAGGTAAGTACACAGCAACACCTTGGGCTGGTCACTTCATCATGGAAGAAGGCCTTGATGTAGAAATCATCAAGTGGCTCGCAAACGAAGGAAAGCTTTACGAAAAGGAAAAGCTTGAACATAACTATCCACACTGTTGGAGATGCGATACACCGCTCATCTACTATGCAAAGCCATCTTGGTACATCAAGATGACAGCATTAAGAGATCAGCTTGTT
>JAKSSI010000003.1 GCA_024403175.1 Clostridia bacterium | reverse complement strand
TCATGGAAACTTGATTGTTGGTCCGGACTCTGAAAATGTAGATGACTGCGAAAATAAAGATACAACAAGTGCTGGTCTTAATTTTGTTAAAAAGACTGCTCAGCGTAGCATTCCTTCAATAGATTTTAGAAATTCTATTAGAAATTTTGCGGGGGTGCGTGCAAGAACCAATAATGGTGATTTTATTATTGAAGAGGCAAAAGATGCCCCAGGCTTTATCGATGCTGCAGGCATTTGCAGCCCTGGATTATCCGCAGCTCCAGCTATAGCTGAATATATTGCAGAAATTATTGCAAAGACTATGCCTCTTACAAAGAAAGATAGTTTTATCAACGAAAGACATAGAATTCACTTTAAGGAATTAAGTGTTGAAGATAAGACAAAGCTTATAGAAAATAATCCATCTTACGGCAGAGTAGTTTGCCGCTGTGAAACTGTTACAGAAGGCGAAATCCTTGAAACATTTAATACACCTATTCCTCCAAAGAGTGTTGATGGTGTAAAAAGAAGAGTTGGTGCAGGTTTAGGCAGATGCCAAGGCGGATTCTGCGGTCCTAATGTTGTGGCAATTCTTGCAAAGCAGCTTAATGTTTCAGAAACAGAAATAGTTCAGGAGGGTGCTTCTTCATGGATGCTTATGAACTTATAATTATCGGCGGAGGCCCTGCCGGAATGGCTGCAGCCCTTGAAGCCTATGAAAAGGGACTTAAAAAAGTTCTCATAATTGAAAGAAATAACAGATTGGGCGGAATTCTTAATCAGTGCATCCACAATGGATTTGGACTTCACTATTTTAAAGAAGAATTGTCTGGTCCTGAATATGCATCACGTTTTGCTGCACTTATTGAAAAAACAGACATTGAAGTAATGTGCAACACCATGGTGCTTCAAATTGAAAAAGATAAAACTGTTCACGCGGTAAGTAAGACTGGCTATAAAGTTCTTAAAACAAAGTCTGTAATTCTTGCAATGGGTTGCAGAGAAAGAACAAGAGGTTCTATTCAGACTCCTGGTGCAAGACCAGCCGGTGTATATACTGCAGGTGCAGCTCAGAAGTATGTAAATATCGACGGATATCTTCCAGGCAAAAGAGTCGTAATTCTTGGCTCCGGAGATATTGGCCTTATTATGGCTCGCCGTTTAACTTTAGAAGGCGCAAAGGTTCTTGCTTGCGTAGAAGTAATGGATCACTCTGCAGGTCTTAACAGAAATATTGTTCAGTGTCTGCAAGATTACGGTATTCCTCTTTACCTCTCTCATACAGTAACAGATGTTAGAGGCAAGGATAGAGTGGAACAGGTTGTTATCAGCGAAATTGATAATAAGTTTAATCCAATTCCAGGAACAGAAATAGTATTCGATTGTGATACACTGCTTCTTTCTGTAGGTTTGCTCCCTGAAAATGAGTTAACTCGTCAGGCTGGAATTGAAATGAATCCAGCGACCCGTGGCCCTAAGCTTTATGCAAATACTGAAACATCTATGGAAGGTGTATTTGCGTGTGGTAATGTGGCTCACGTTCACGACTTAGCAGACAATGTATCTTTGGAAGCTCAAAAGGCTGGTAGAGCGGCTGCTGAATATGTTTTAAACGGTGCTACTCATCCTGAAGAACTGCTCAATACTAATGTTGAAAAGCTTGCAAATTATACTGGCGAACCAGTGCTTGAAGAAGGTTGGAAATCTTTAGTTTGCATTACTTGCCCAAAGGGTTGCCGAATTATGATTAGCCCAACTGGCGAAATTACTGGAAACTCTTGCAAGCGAGGATTGGAATATACACAAAAGGAACTTACTGCTCCTGAAAGAACTATCACATCTTCTGTAAAGATGATAGGCTCTTCGGATGCGGCTCGTTGCCCGGTTAGAACAAGCAAGGCTATTCCAAAGGAAAAGATTGCAGAACTTGCCGATTATTTAAAAACTGTTGAGATTAGTGCCCCTGTAAAGGTTGGCGATATTATTGTTAAGAACGTTATTGGAACGGATGCAGATATAATTGCTACATTTGACTTTTAATAGGAGATTAATATGCAATACAGAAAATCTCGCAGCGGCGAGGACATTTCAATTCTCGGTTTTGGTTGTATGCGCTTCCCTCGTAAGGGCGGTGCAATCGATTTTGATGAAACAGAAAAGCAGATTTTAGCTGCAATTGATATGGGTATTAATTACTACGATACTGCATATCTTTATCCTGGCAGTGAAGAAACTTTAGGTAAGATTCTTGCAAAGAATAATTGCAGAGAAAAAGTCAAGATTGCTACAAAGCTTCCTCAGTACATTATTAAAAAAGCCGAAGATATTGATAAGTTCTATAATGAAGAACTTAAAAGACTCCAAACAGATTATATCGATTTCTATCTTATGCATATGCTTGGCGACGCACAGCGTTGGGAAATTCTCAAAAGCATGGGCATAGTTGAATGGATTGAAAAGAAAAAGGCTAGCGGAGAAATTAAGAATATTGGTTTCTCTTTCCATGGAGACACAAACACTTTTAAGACTCTTGTTGATGCCTATGATTGGGATTTCTGTCAGATTCAATATAACTATCTTGATGAGCATACTCAGGCCGGAAGAAAGGGTCTTGAATACGCTGCTGAAAAAGGTTTACCAGTAGTTATCATGGAGCCTCTTCGCGGCGGCAGACTTATGAAGTATATGCCAAAGACTTCATTAAAGCTTATGGAAGATTATCCTGTAAAGCGTTCTGCTGCAGAATGGGCACTCCGCTGGATTTGGGAACAGCCTCAAATTACTTGCGTTCTTTCCGGTATGAACTCAATGGAAATGCTTGAAGAAAACGCAAGAGTTGCTTCAGGAGTTCAGGTGGGAGAATTCTCCGAAGACGACCACAAGCTTATTAATACTGTTAGAGATGATATTAACAGGAGCTTTAAGATTGGTTGTACAGGTTGCAGCTATTGCATGCCTTGCCCTAAGGGTGTAGATATCCCTGGTACTTTCTCTTGCTACAACAGTATGTTCACTGAAAAGAAGTTCCAGTCTGGAACTAACTATTTAATGAACACATCATTAAGAAAGAATCCTGGAGATTATACACAGTGCGTGGGTTGCGGACTTTGTGCAAAGCATTGCCCTCAGCACCTGGATATTCCAAAGCTTTTAAAGGAAGCTGGCGAAGGACTTACACCTTGGTACTTTAAAATAAGCAAGGCTGTAGTAAGAAAAATCATGTTCAAATAAAGCGATTAATATAATGGATAAAGAATTAGAAAAACTTATTGAAATAGAAGAAAGCTCAAGAGAAATTTTCGACGGCAAAGTTCTTCACATTTTTGAGGATCAGGTAAAGCTTGTTAATGGCAAGCTTGCATCAAGAGAACTCATAAGACATATCGGCGCTGTGTGCATTATTCCTGTAACAGATGATTACAAGGTTTATGTTGAAAGACAATTTAGATATCCTATAAATCAGGTTATTACAGAAATTCCTGCTGGTAAGCTCGATTATAAAGATGAAGATAGACTTGAAGCCGCCAAGAGAGAATTAAGAGAAGAAACAGGGCTTACCGCTTCAAAGTGGACTGTAATGGGAGATTTTTATCCAGCTGCAGCTTACAGCGATGAGCGAATTACTATGTACTTGGCTCAGGGGCTTTCTCAAGGTGAAACAGATCTTGATGAAGATGAGTTTATCGATATTGAACTTGTGCCTTTAAAGGATTTAGTTGAAGATGTAATGTCCGGTAAGATTACTGATTCTAAAACACAAATTGCAGTTCTTAAGGCTGCAAAGATGCTAGATATATAAATAATTGGAGGATAGAAAATGGTATCACCACTTACAAATGAACAGGCTTTTGAACTGCTTAAAAAATACAATAGCGACCCATTTCTTATTCGTCATGGTCTTACCGTTAGCGGCGTTATGAGATGGTTTGCTAAAGACCTTGGCCATGCAGATGAAGAAGAGTTTTGGGCTCAGGTTGGTATGCTTCACGATATCGATTATGAAAAGTGGCCAGAAGAACACTGCAAGAAAGCTCCAGAACTTTTAAAGGATGGCGGAGCTAGCGATGAAATGATTCATGCGGTTTGCAGCCACGGCTTTGGACATTGTTCAGATGTAGAACCAGTGCTTGAAATGGAAAAGGTTCTTTTTGCAGTAGATGAACTTACAGGTCTTATTTGGTCTTACTCTCTTATGCGTCCTGAAAAGTCTTGCGAAGGAATGGAACTTAAGAGCCTTAAGAAAAAGTTTAAGGACAAGAAGTTTGCAGCAGGATGCAGCAGAGATGTTATTTCCGAGGGAGCGCAAAAACTTGGTTGGGAGCTTGATGTTCTTCTTGAAAAATCAATCGCTGCGATGCAGAGCTGTGAAAAGGAAATTGAAGAAAAATTAGCTTAGAATATTAAGGCACGGGGCTTTTGCCCCGTGTTTTTTGTTTAATGTGTATAAAATTATCTGCCGACAAACTTTTACTTTGCATCCTTGGTGGTAGAAACTTCTAGTTTCATCTATAATGAAAATGTGTTTCTTCTAATATAGGCTAGTTATTGATATGCTATTTGTAGACAGTTGTCTATTCATATCAAGTGCTGCAGTTTTTTGTAGGAGGGTGCAGTATGAGAATTGAAGATTATGAGTACGTTTTGGCCATAGTCAAGTATGGAAGTTTCTCAAAAGCTTCCGAAAGTTTAAGCATTTCATCTCAAGGGCTTGGAAAAGCCATCCGTGAATTGGAATCTAGTTTGGGTTGCAAACTTTTTGATAGATCTGCTTTAGGCGTAGTTCCTACAGAGATTTGTAATCAGTTAATTCCTGAATTTGAAAATATTCTTGCGGTTAACACGCATATTGGAGAGAAGATTGCTGCTTACGAAAAGGCCCAAACAAAGACTGAAACCTTGCTCACAATGAAGTCGGTTTTAGGCGCAAGAATTGCCGGAGTGGTTGAAGAATACAACTGCCTTTACGGTAAAAATATTCAGACTATTCTGTGCCCATTTTCTGAAGGCGACGAAGCAAGACAGTTCTTTGAGGACAATAAAAACGATTACAGAATTTGTTCTAAAGAACTTATTACAGATAATTCCTACAAAGATTACGATGTTTGCTCTTTGCATTTCCTTCCGATGGTAAATTCAAAAAGCCCACTTTGTAAACGTAAATCTATTTCCCTTGAAGACTTTGAAGGCTATACAGTTTTATCTGAAAATATGTATCGCCCGAATGTGCGCCATTTGATGGCTCTTTTTGAAGAGAAGGGCGTAAATGTAAAGCTTGTTGAAGCTTTCGACAAAGTTCGAATGGGTAAAATTATTTCTAAAGATCCAAACAGTGTATATTTTGCCTACGGTTCTGAATGTGTTCAGCTTTATGAAACATATGGAGATGCCGTATGTGCTTTAAAAAATTCTTATATAAATACTTTAACAATAGTGCTTCAAAGCAGAAGTGGTTCGGTTGATCCTCGCCTTATTAGTCTTATGCAGGAAAGACTAAAAAATTACGAAAACGAATTCATTTAAAGATTGTAGCGGTTTATCCGTTTCAATAAAGCATAGCAATCCCGCTATGCCGCAATTATCTTTTTTAATTTTCATCCTGAAAGGAAAGGAGAATTATGAACGTTTTAGTATTTGTAGTAGCTATCGTACTGGCTATCGTAATCGGTACAAAGCTCAAGACAAACATCGGTGCAGTTGCTATGGCAATGGCATTTGTAGTTGGTTGCTTATATTTCAAGCTTAGACCAAACGATGTAATTGGATGCTTCCCATCCAACCTCTTCTTCTACATGTTCTTCGGTACATTCTTCTATGGATTTGGTATGCACAATGGTACATTCCAGAAGGTTGCACAGAACATTCTTTACAAGACAGGCGGAGCTTCTCGCTTCATGCCTCTTATTTTCTGGCTTGTAACTGCAGTAGTTATGGCTCTTGGTGCTGGCTCCAATGCAGCTCCAGCATTCCTTAGCCCTATCTTCTTCGGTGTTGCTACAGAAATGGGTATGAACCCACTGGTTGCTGCTCTTGGTTATTACACAGCAGGTACAGCATTTAACCTCCTCCCATGGACATCTGACTTTGCTTCCAAGACAGGTATCAACGTTGCTACATTCGGCGAAGAAACAGCTAGAAAGATTTCCCTCGGTGCTATGGCATACGATATCGGATTCCTTCTCATTTTCTTCGTAGTATTCTGCATTATTACAGGCGCATTCAAGAAGACAGACAAGACTGTTACATTTGAAAAGCCTGAACCAATGACAAAGCAGCAGAAGAATACTCTCTATGTTATCGTAGTAGTAGCTCTCTTCCTTGTAGTTCCAATGGTAATTCAGCAGTTCGCTCCAAACCCAGCAACAAAGTTTATCGCTACATATGTAGACTTCAGATTCCTTGCTGCCGTTGGTGCAGTTGTTCTCCACATGCTCGGAATTGGCGACATCAACGACGTTATCAGAAAGTCCGTTCCATGGACAGCAATCATCACAGTTTGCGGTACAGGTACACTCGTAGGACTTGCAGCTAAGATCGGTATCGCTCAGACAATCGGCGAATGGCTTGGTTCTTCCGTTCCAGCAAGCATCGTAGCTCCAGTATTCATGCTCGTTTGCGGTGCACTTTCTCTCGTTGTATCCGGTGCTGTAGTACAGCCTCTTATGGTTGCTCTTATTCCTGGTCTTTACACAACAACAGGTTGCAACCCAATGGTACTTGCTATCTGCATGATGGTAGGTCTTCAGTATGCAGGCTTCAGCCCATTCTCCATGGGTGGTACAATGGCAACACTTGGTTGCACAGACGAAAAGCAGAAGCAGAAGATGATCGCTCCAATGGTTATCATTGCTATTCTCTTCGTAGTAATTACAGCTATTCTCGCAGCACTTGGTCTCTTCGACCTTATGTTTGCTGGTGTTGAATACACAATCGTAATGCCTAAGTAATTTAGGGGTAAAAATATGGCTAAACAAACTTTAATCTTTGGCGGAGATTTCTCCACGCCAAGTTCCGACCCTGTTCTTACAGCTGAAAAGCTTTGTGAAGGCGTAATGCCAATTCTTGAGAACAACGATTTCAGAATGTTCCAGCTTGAAGAAGCATACGTTACAGAACCGGTTGAACGTTCCGTAGAAGGAAACCTCAGCAAGACTCTTGATTTCCTTGATGGCAAGGTAGATCTTGTAACTCTTTCTGGTAACCACTTCTATGACTTTGCGGAAGATGGCGTTGAAGGAACTATTGCATGGTGCGAAAAGCACAATGTTGCACATTGCGGCGGTGGCCACAATCTTGCAGAAGCTAAGGTTCCTGCTTACGTTGAAAAAGACGGCACAAAGATTGGTGTTGTTGCATTCAACGCAGTAGGTGGTAAGCAGCAGTTTGCTACAGAAACTCGTGGCGGAACAAACCCAGTTCTCTTTAGCAGAGCTTATATCCCTGTTGACGAACATCCTTGGGAAGCTCAGACAAAAGCAAAGCATGAATTTGATAACTGGTCTTTAAAGAACCCAATTCATGTTGATGCTGACTGCATGGGCTACAACTATATGAACCCAACAGCTGTTCTCGATTTTGCTCAGCAGATTAGATATGCAAGAGAAAACTGTGACATCCTCATCGTTTATATGCATAAGGGGTATGTACATAGACAGGTTACAGTAGATGATTGGGAAAGACTTCTCTCCCACATTGCTATCGACAACGGTGCAGACGTTGTTATGGCTTCTCACAGCCACATTGCACACGGAATTGAAATGTACAAGGGTAAAGCAATTTACCATGGACTTAACAACTTCGTAATGTACACACCACAGCTTGCTCCAGGATTTACTGGCAAGGTTCATGGTGATGCACACAATGCAGAATGGGTTAAGCAGAGAATCGCACGTTTTGGATTCGTTCCAGATCCTGAATATCCTACATATCCATTCCATCCGGATTCAATTTATTGTCCAGTTGCAAAGCTTGTAATTGAAGACAAAAAGATTGTAGAATTCAGAATGATTCTTATGCTTACTGAAAAGAGCGGTATTCCTTATGTTCACGGACATACCGAAAAGGGTCAGGAGATTTTCGACTTTATGGAAAGAATCTCTAAGGAAGCCGGATTCGACACTCAGTTCTCCTGGGATGGCGATGAAGTAGTTTTAAAATAACGCTTTTTCATAATAATTACCTAAAAAGAAGAGGGCTTTTTGAAAGCTCTCTTCTTTTTTCTTTGACTGCATACTCATAAAAGGGTAATATATTTTTAGACTTCTGAAAGGACTTTAATAGTGGAGGTCAATATGTCTGAAAAGAAAGCGCTGGTTGTTATCAGTTTTGGCACCAGTATGCCTAATGCAAGAAAGCATTTAACAGATGCGGAAAAATTTATTGCGCAAAAGCATTCGGATAGAGATTGTTTTACAGCGTATACCAGCAATATTATTAGAAAAAAGCTTAACGGACAGGGCGAAAATATTCTCTCCCCAACGGAAGTAATAGAGAAACTTATAGCTGACGGATATAAGGATGTCTTTATTGTTCCAACTCATATAATTCCGGGAGAAGAATATGAAAAGATTTGCGTTCTTAAAGAAAATTACGCAGACAAATTTGAGAGCTTTGTAATTGCAAAGCCTCTAATTCACGACCCTGAATCTCTTCAGGCCGCTGCAGAAGTTCTTTCAAATATATATAAGGTGACTGATAATACAGCTCTTGTATTTATGGGACATGGTACAGAGCATCTTTCTAATTTCATTTATCCTGCACTTCAGACAGCACTGAATCTAAAGGGCAAGAAAAATGTTTTTGTTGCAACAGTTGAAGGCTGGCCAACATTAGATGATGCAATAGATCAAATGCGTGCAGGCGAATTTGAAAATGTAGCACTTGCTCCTATTATGATGGTTGCCGGCGACCACGTGCAAAACGATATGATGGGTCCGGAAGAAGATAGCTGGAAAAATATTTTAGTTACAAACGGCTTTATAGTTGATTGCTTTGCAAAAGGTCTTTGCGAATTCGAAGAAGTATTGAATCTGTTGGGTTAGGTAAATGATAAAAGGCGCGATTTTTGATTTTGACGGAACACTTTTTGACTCAATGTATGTTTGGCATGCTGTTGGGGAAGAATATCTAAAATCACATGGCAAGATTGCAAAGCCAGGATTTAGGGATACTGTAAAATCTATGAGTCTTTTGGAAAGTGCTTATTACGTAATAGATGTTTACGGCATAGAAAAAGAAGCGCAAACTATTGCAGATGAGATAAACGGACTAGTTGAAGCTCATTATTTTAATGATGTTCAGCCTAAGAAAGGTCTTGTAAATTTCTTAAAAGAATTAAAGGCCGATGGTGTGAAGCTCTGCATAGCTACAGCCACCGACAAATATATGATAGAAGCCGCTTTAAAAAGATGCGGTATAGCAGAGTTGTTTTCTGGAATTTTTACATGCACAGAAGTTGGCGCATCTAAAAAAGAGCCGACTATTTATAGAGAAGCTTTAAAATTCCTCGGAACTTCAAGAGAGAATACTATGGTGTTTGAAGATGCTATCTACGCAGTTAAGACAGCCAAGGCAGACGGCTTTTATGTAACAGGTATTTATGATATCTACGAGAAAGAAACACTTGCGGTGGAAGAAATAGCAGATTTGTATGTTAGAGATTACGAGGACATGAATCTCTTTAGAGAATTTGTAAGCAAGATATAAGAAAATGAATAGATGTGTTGTAATCGGCGGTGCCGACATAACTAAATATGAGCTTATTAAAAGCAATCTAAGAGAAGATGACTTTTTCGTTTTCTGCGATAGCGGGCTTAAGCATATGGATAAGCTTGGGGTAAAACCAAACCTTATAGTAGGCGATTTCGACTCATACGACAATCCAAATCTCTCTGTTGAAACAATAGTCCTTCCTTGCGTAAAAGATGATACAGATACGGTTTTTGCGGTCAAGGAGATGATTAGAAGAGGCGCTAAGGAGTTTCTTGTAATAGGCGCTATTGGCGCAAGACTGGATCATACTCTTGGTAATGTTGGAATTTTAAATATGCTTCATTCGCAGGGGCTAAAAGGCACTATCATTGATGATTACTCTGAGATGGAGATAATAAACGGTGGCCCTTGGTTGGTCGAGGATAAGTACTCATTCTTCTCCTTGCTTAACATTAACGGGGTGGCAAAGGGTATTACTATAAAAAATGCTAAATATAATTTAGATAATGCTGAAATCACCTGTGATTATCAATATGGTGTTAGTAACGAAGTAATACCTGGAAAAACTGCTGAAATTTCAATATCTGATGGCAAATTGCTGCTCATAAAGGTATTTTAGCGGGTTTATTGGAGAAAACGACAATATAAGGCTATAAAAAAGTTACACAATATATGTGGTAAGGACATTTCATTTTTGATACAATGTAGGTGTCGTAGTGACAAGGAGAGAGTTGAAATGAAAAAACTTAAGGTAACAGATAAGACACTTTGCAAGGCTTGCCTTGCTTGCGAAATTGCTTGTTCAGAAGCATTTTTTAAAGAATTTAACCCAGAACTTTCTTGCATCAGAATCGATGCTATGGAAAATGGAGATCCAAAGCCAGTAGTATGCGTACAGTGCGGTAAGTGCATGAGAACATGCAAGAATGGCGCTATTAAGCAGAACTCCAAGGGAACATATATTGTAGATCAAAAGCTTTGCACAAAGTGCGGAGACTGCGTAGCAGCATGCCCACTCCACGTAATGCCAATGACAAAAGAACCTGCAAAGGTTACAAAGTGCATTGCTTGCGGTATTTGCGCTAAGGCTTGCCCAATGGGAATTCTCGAAGTAGTAGAATCCTAATAAACGTTGAAATTTAAAACTGCGTAGCATTTCGCTACGCAGTTTTTTATTGCCTAAATTATTTTACTGTCTCATGTATTTGTCGAACATTTTCTTAATGCCACAGCCCCAGCATAAGAATGTGCCAACTATTGCACCAAATACTGCCTGGAAAATTTGGAATGGCAGCTTAAGAAGGGCATAAGCTGGTGTGCTGTAAATAAAGGCTCTGCCAAGAGAATATCCAACTACCATAATTACTGCGCCTACGGCTACTGCAATAATGGAAGCTACAATTGGCTTATTCTTTAATATTTTATGAGCAATGAGTGAGATAACTATTGCCTGAAGCCCGTGAGTAACTAAGGATACAAACATTGGAGTTGGATAGAAGAAAGCGTCTCCAAGGAATGCTCCAATTCCGCCTACTACGAATGCGTAGAATGGGCTAAGAAGCAGTGATGCAAGACAGATTACTACGTCATTTAAGTATAAGTGTCCACCAGGTACTGGTACTCCAAAGGAACTGAGGGCAATGTTCATAGCCAAGAAGATGGCTGTTAAAGTGATTGTAATAGTCTTTTTTCTAGAATTCATATTAATAATCCCCTTTACGATGTGATGCATGTAATATAAAATAAATTTGGTTATACTGAAATAGTCAAATTGGAGGTGTTTTATATAACCAGATGAATTACATTATTGAAAAAAGCAATGGCATACCAGCCTATATACAGCTATATAACTTTCTTAGGAGAGATATACTTTCTGGCGCATACCCAAAGGGAAGCAAACTTCCCTCAAAGAGAATCATTGCAGATGAAACTGGTGTAAGCGTTATTACCGTAGAGCACGCATTCGAGCTTCTTTGCGAAGAAGGTTATACAGAAGCCCGCCAAAGAAGCGGTGTTTTTGTAATATACAAACCGGCGGATTTTCAAGGGGTCGCAGCAAATGCGGTACCGAAAGCTATAGATATTCCGCATATCACTTCTCATAGCACGGGAGATTTTCCATTTAGCGTTATGAGTAAAACTATGCATAGGGTGCTTTTAAATTATTCCGATAGCATACTTGTTAAGTCTCCAAACAGAGGGCTTTCGGAGCTTAGAGCAGAAATTGCCGCATATCTAGCAAGAAGCAAGGGCATAAATATAAATCCTAACCAAGTAATAATAGGCTCCGGTGCAGAGTACCTATACAGCTTGATAGCTCAGCTTTTTAGCGACTATAAAAAAGTTGCTTTGGAGAATCCATCTTACGACAAAATTCATAAAGTATATGAATCCTTAGGGCATACATGTGATTATCTTTCTATGGGCAAAAACGGAATCATACTTTCAGATCTTAAGGCCACAGATGCCAAACTTCTTCATGTAACACCGTTTAATAGTTTTCCGTCTGGTATTAGTGCAGATATTTCAAAAAAGCATGAATATCTTGAGTGGGCTAAACAGAGGGGCGGTTTCATAATCGAAGATAACTATGATTCCGAACTGACTGTTCTTGGGAAACCAGAAGAGCCTCTTTTTACTATGACAAAGGATTCAAATGTAATTTATCTTAATACATTTTCTAAAACCATAGCTCCGTCTATGCGTGTAGGCTATATGATTTTGCCTGAATCGCTGCTTGAAGCTTTTAACGAAAAGCTTGGCTTTTATTCTTGCACAGTGCCAGTTTTCGAACAGTATGTGCTGGCAGAGCTTCTTCGAACCGGAGATTTTGAGAGAAATATCAACAGAATCAGGCGTAAAAAACGCAAGGCGCTTTTGTAATCTTTAAAGATGTATAAGATGCAAAGCCTACAGTTTCAATGTATAATATAAGATGCGAATATTATTGGCATTTTTCTATTTTTGAGGTGTTTTGTGAAAGAATTAGAATACCCATTTGATGCGGAATATATATTAAAAAAGAGAAAGGCAATTAAAAAGGCTCTTCTTGCAGATGGTAGCGCAAGAATCATGAAGAAGATTGCGATTCTTGGCGGATCTACCACAAGAGATATTTTGCAAATAATGGAGCTGTTCCTTTTAAATCAAGGAATAGAAGCTGAATTTTACGAATGTGAATATGCTCAGTACTGGGAAGAAATAATGTTTGGCAGCGAGGAACTTAAAGCCTTTAGTCCTGACATTATCTATTTCCATACAAGCAACAGAAATATTAAAGAATATCCGACAGTTTCTGATTCAAAAGAGTTGGTAGAAGAAAAACTTTCTTCTGACTTTGCTCATTTTGAAAAAATGTGGGATAAAGCTTTAAGTGATTTTAATTGCATTATTATTCAAAATAATTTTGAGCCACTCTTTTACAGACTTCTTGGAAATAAAGATGTATCAGATATTCACGGTGCATTAAATTATATAAATCGCCTTAACGCAAAATTTTATGATTATGCTCAGACCCACGACCGCTTCTACATTAACGACTTAAATTATGTAGCATCATCTTACGGTCTTGAAAAGTGGTCCGACCCATATTATTGGTATCTCTATAAATATTGCTTGGCGGTCCCTGCAATTCCTTATTTGGCATTCAATGTTTCAAACATTGTTAAGTCTATTTACGGAAAAAATAAGAAGGCCTTTGTTCTTGATTTAGACAACACTCTTTGGGGAGGTATCGTAGGTGATGATGGCCCTGAAAATATTGAGATAGGTCAGGAAACATCTAAGGGTCAGCTTTATGCGGAATTCCAAAAGTACATTAAGGCTCATAAAGATCTTGGAATAATGCTTAATGTAAATTCTAAGAACGAAGAAGAAAATGCACTTGCTGGATTAAATAGACCAGACAGCGTTTTAAATCCAAAGGACTTTATTGTTATAAAAGCAAATTGGAATCCAAAGGATTTAAACACAGAAGAAATATCAAGAGAACTTAACATTGGAAAAGATGCTTTAGTATTTGTTGATGATAACCCTGCAGAGCGCGCCATTGTAAAGGGCAGTATTCCAGAAGTTTCTGTACCAGAACTTACTACTCCAGAACACTACATTCAGATTATCGATAAGAGCGGTTTCTTTGAAGTAACAAATCTTTCCGAAGATGATATAAAGCGCAATGCAATGTATCAAGAAAATATGGAGCGAAAGAAATTAGAAGCTTCATTTGTTGATTACAAGGACTATCTAAAATCTTTAGAAATGAAAGCTGAAATAAAGCCTTTTGCAGAAATGTATATGGCAAGAATTGCTCAGCTTACAAATAAATCAAACCAATTTAATTTAACAACAAAGCGTTGTACGCAGGCAGATATTGAAGCCATTGCAAACGATGATTCATACATTACTCTTTACGGTAAGCTTGAAGATAAGTTTGGCGACAACGGTGTTGTAACAGTTGCTTTCGGAAGAATCGAAGAAGACATCTGTCACATTGATTTGTGGCTTATGAGCTGCAGAGTTTTAAAGCGAGACATGGAATTTGCTATGATGGACAAATTCATTGATTGCTGCAAAGAAAAAGGCGTTAAGCTTGTAAAGGCATATTACTATCCAACTGCAAAGAATAAGATGGTAAAAGATTTTTACGCACTTCATAAGTTTGAAAAGATTAGTGAGGATGCAGATGGAAATGCAGTTTGGGAATTAGCTGTAGATGCATACGAATATAAAAACCAAGTAATTAAGGTGGAGGAATAAAATGACCAGAGAAGAAGTCTATGTTCGTTTAAACGAAGTATTTAGAGATGTTTTCGATGAAGAAGATATTACAGTAAATGACGCTACAACATCTTACGACATCGATGGTTGGGACTCCTTTGAACATATAAATTTAATCGTTGCAATTGAAGAAGAATTTGGAATGAAGTTTACACTTGGTGAAACTACTTCATTTAACAATGTCGGCGAAATGGTAGACATTATTCTTCAGCGCGCATAGGAAAGAAAATGAAAATTCATCATATAGCGTATCTTGTAAAAAATTTAAATAAAAGCGAAGAAGAATTCAAAGGCCTCGGCTTTGAAATTATTAAGCCTGCAAAATTCGACAAGTACAGAAACGTAAACATTTCGTTTATTAAGAACGGAGAGTATGTTGTAGAACTTGTTGAACCAGCAAGTGAAGAATCAAAACTTTATTCGCTTCTTAAGAGATTTAAAAATTCGCCTTATCACATTTGCTATTTAGTAGATGATTTAGAAAAGGCAATTAAAGAAAAAGAGGCAGAGGGTTTTTCGCTTTTTGAAGCGCCTCAAATTGCTCCATGCATTGACGGAGGAACTGTTGCATTTCTTATGGGTGCAAACAGTGGAATGATAGAGCTTTTAGAAATTAAGGAATAATTAATGCAATTGAAATCTCGTTTATACAAGTTAATAAAGGCAATTGCATTTCTTGTTATTCTTGTAATGCTTTTTATTTCCTGCAGTTATATTTTAAGACCTGCAGATGATAGACGAGATAACTACGCAAATTTCTACAACGAACCAAAGAACACTATTGATGTAGTCTTT
This sequence comes from Clostridia bacterium, assembly GCA_024403175.1. The sequence goes on along the minus strand of JAKSSI010000003.1, from coordinate 3,730 downwards.
GTTGGAAGCAGCCCTATATATCCGTACTTTGCACCAACATGGCTTTGGCATGAATACGGCTTTACTTCAAGCATGCTGTCTTCTTCTATTCAACCACCAGATGCAATGCTTCCGCTTATTAAGGATGCAATGAAAACTCAGAGTCCAAAACTTCTTGTTTTAGAGCTTAGATTATTTGTTCACGATGCAGATGCATTCCATACAGAGGCAAACGAATTCTGGAACAGGACAACTGTAGACAATATGAAGTATTCTCTTAATCGTGCTTCATATGTTTTAAGTTTTGCAAAGCAAAGAACCGAAGGCGGACCTGTGCTTGAAGACTTTGTTGATGTAGTAAGATATCACGGGAATTGGAAGACTCTTACTAAAGAAAATTTTGCGTACTACAATTTCGAAAAGAACAGTTCAATAAAAGGATATTGGTTTAATCCAAATATTGAAGTTCAAGATTATACACCGGTTACAGACATAAACGAAGTAGGAGAGATTTATCCTTTAAGAGAAACACAGCTTAGAGAAATTTGTCTTTACTGCCAAGAGAATAAGGTTCAGCCGCTATTTTTATTTACTCCTCATACAACAAAGCCTGACCAAAAGCTTATGTACAATCGTATGACTGAAATAGTAAATGAATACGGTTTTGAAGTTTTAAATATGAATAATCATCTCGATGAAATCGGAATAGATTTCAAAGAAGATTTTTATAATGGTGGTCATGTAAATACTCATGGATCAACAAAGGTTATGAAATACTTTGGAGAATATTTGAAAAATAATTATCCGGAAGTATTTACAACTCACGATGATAAAACATCAAAAAATTGGGACGATGATTATTTAGTTTGGAAAGAAATATACGATGAAAATATGGCCACCTGGGAAGCTAATCAAAAGGCTTTAAAGGGTGGACAATAAGGAGCAAAAAATATGAGTTTGATTTCATTTAACTTTTTCGTGCTCCTTGCCATAGGAGTATGTATCTACTACTTGCTTCCAAAAGTATGTCAGAACCCAGTGCTGATAATTCTCAGTTTAGTATTTTGCTATTACGCTGGAGGCATACGGACAATAGCATTCCTTATGTTCACAACTCTTACTACTTTTGTTGGCGCGTACATAATCGATAAAACAAAATATCAAGGTCTTAAGAAGCCTCTATTTATTGCGGTTCTTTTGATGAACTTTGCGATACTTTTCGTAATGAAGTATTTAGGTTTCTTTAGCGGACTGTTTAGATTAGTAGGACTTAATAAGTTTGATGCAATAGGTATTATTGCACCACTTGGAGTTTCCTTCTACACTATGCAACTTATTGCTTATCTTGCAGACGTGTTTATGGGAAAGATTCATGCAGAAACAAAGCTTATAAACTACATTGCGTTTGCTTTGTTTTTCCCTCAGCTTACTATGGGCCCTATTAATCGCTATAGCGAAATGCAGCCGCAGTTTGCAGTGGGTCACAAGTTAAGCTATAAGAATATTACCTACGGTCTTCAAAGAATGCTGTGGGGATTATTTAAGAAACTTGTAATTTCTGAAAGAGCTGCTGTATTAGTTAGCACTGTTTATGATAATGCAGATTCATATACGGGATTGTTTATTCCATTCGCTGCTGCATGCTTTGCAGTTCAGCTTTATACAGACTTCTCTGGATATATGGATATAGCTCTCGGCGCATCTGAATTATTTGATTTAAAGCTTGCCGAGAACTTTGAAAGACCTTTCTTTGCAAGAAATATTTCAGAGTATTGGAGAAGATGGCATAGCACTTTAGGAACATGGTTTAAGGATTATCTTTTCTATCCTGTTCTTAAATCATCTTTATTTGTTAAGCTTGGTAAGTGGGGCAAAGAAAAGCTTGGTAAGAAGCGCGGCAAGAAAGTGCCTATGTATTTAGGTCTTATAGTTCTTTGGTTCTCCGTAGGTTTTTGGCACGGTGGACTTTGGAAATATATCGTAGGATCAGGACTTCTGCATTGCTTCTACATCATTATGGAAGATTTGCTTGACGAACCAAATGCAAAGCTTATGGCAAAAATTCATGTGAACACAAAGTCTTTGGGTTATCACATTTATCAGTCAATTCGCACATTCATTTTAGTATGCTACGGTTTTATTTTCTTTAGAGCTGCTAGCTTTGGTAATGGTGTGCATTTAACAAAACTTATTTTCAAGGCTAATCCGGCAGCATTAAAATTTGCCGAATATTTAAATCTTGGTCTTGATGGAAAAGATATGATAGTATTGGCAATATCTATTGTATTGCTGTTTGTAATTTCGTTATTACAAGAAAAGGGTAGCATTAGAGAGATGGTAGCAAAATTAATTCTTCCAGTAAGATGGATTTTGTTCTACGCACTTTTCTTTGCGGTATTGGTATTTGGTTTCTATGGACCAGGATTTATTTCATCAGCGTTCATTTACCAAAATTTCTAATTTGGATTTGTAGCTTATTATTTGTTATAAGGGGTATAATAACAGTATGAGTAACACAACAAGCACAATTAAAAAAGCAGCTGCAGTTGCAGCAATTCCTCTTATAAATTTATCCGCGGCTTACGGCGTGTATAGATATGTTTTCTATACTCCGAATTCAGTTCAAAACGATGATTTCCATTTGTCTGAAATAAAGCAGATGAGCGAGATGAAAGAAGAACTTCTCGCCATGATTGAGAACTCAAGAAATTTGGAGTACGAACCAGTTTCTATTAAATCTAGAGACGGATTGATTTTAAACGGAAGATTCTATAAAGGCAAAGATGATGCTCCGCTTATGATAGGTGCTCACGGTTATCGTGGTACTCCTATTAGAGATTTTAGTGGTGGCATTAATTATTACTTGGGTCAGGGCTACAATGTTCTTTTGATTGAGCAAAGAGGCCACTGCAGCAGTGAAGGCCATACAATTACATTTGGCGTTAAAGAACGCTACGATGTACTTGCTTGGGCTAATTATGCTGTTGAAAGATTTGGAACTCACAAGAAAATTGTTCTCTCTGGTATTTCAATGGGTGCTGCAACAGTTCTTATGGCTAGTGCTTTGAATCTGCCATCAAATGTTTGCGGTATTATTGCGGACTGCCCATACACAACGCCTGCAAGTATTATTGCAAAGGTTTGCCAGGACATGAAGCTCCCAGCAAAGGCTTTAATGCCTGCAATTCAAGAAGCTGCTATGGTTTACGGACATTTTTCTGTTAATGCAGCAGATTCATCTAAGGCTGTTAAGAAAGCAAAGGTGCCTGTTCTTTTGATTCATGGTGAAGATGACACTTTTGTTCCTTGCGATATGAGCAGGGAAATTGCAGAAGCTGCACCAGATATCGTAGAACTGCACACATTCCCTGGTGCAGACCACGGTTTAAGCTTTGTTGTAGATAGACCAAGATACGAAGAAATAGTAAGCGAGTTTATAAACCGCGTTACGGCACAATAATATTTTACAAAAACAAAAAGACACGATGTTTCCATCGTGTCTTTTATTAGTTTGCGCGCCATGGGCGCGCTCTAACGGGTGCAAGTCCCGAACACGCCCAGATAGTGGGAAGTGTATAGCCGAACAGCAAGGGTGTTCATCGTGAGGTGAAATCTGAAGGAAGCTGTAAGCAAATCTCCGGTCCGACGGACAGAAATCACATATAAGGCTAGGCTACGAGAGATAAGTTGGCTAATAGCAACGAAGTCTAATAACTATCACTTTTGTAGTAGCAGAGTAGATGTGGCGGAT
>JAKSSI010000029.1 GCA_024403175.1 Clostridia bacterium | reverse complement strand
TAATAAACTTATGGAACTTAAATATATTGGAAAAATGCATACGGATTTTCCTACAAAGTTTGGTCTGCCAAGACAAGCAGGGCTTGCACCTGGTTTAATGGGCAGAATTGAACTGGAAAAGGAATTTCAAAAGGTGGAGGCTTTTAGAGGGCTTGAAGGATACTCTCATATTTGGATTTTATGGGAGTTTTCTGAATTTAAAGATAAAGAATGGTCTGTTACAGTGCGTCCGCCACGTCTTGGAGGCAATGCAAGGGTTGGTGTTTTTGCAAGCCGTTCGCCTAATAGGCCTAATTCCATCGGAATGTCTGTTGTTAAGCTAGAGCGTATAGATTTTGACTGCCAAAATGGTCCTGTTATTTATGTTTCCGGAATAGACATGATGGATGGCACTCCGGTTTTGGATATTAAGCCTTATGTGGCTTCGGATATCAAAGGCGATGCTGTGTGCGGCTTTTCAGATAAGGTGAAAGATATAAATCTTGAGGTTGAAATGGAAGGGGATGCTTGGCTTAAGCTGCCTGAAGATCAACGAGAGAATGTGGCGCAAATTCTTGCCCAAAATCCAATTCCTCACTATCAGTCCGACCCAAATAGGGTATATGGATTTGAGTATGCAGGATATGAGATAAAGTTTAGGGTCGAGGGAGGAAAGGCCGTGCTGGTAGATGTGCAGGCGGCCAATTTAGATTGACTTTAAAACCCTTTCCACATATAATAGGTACGTTGCAAAACGCCATGCTGCTCTAGCTCAGTCGGTAGAGTACGTCCTTGGTAAGGACGGGGTCGGCAGTTCAAGTCTGCTGAGCAGCTCCATAAAGTCTGGAATCTCAACGGTTCCAGACTTTTTTAAAGGGGATTTAGGATAGGATGAAAGAATTCAAATATGCTTTAAAACAGAGCTTTCCAATATTCTTTACCTACGTATTTTTAGGTATTGCTTTTGGAGTTATGATGGTGGAAGCGGGTTATTCTGCGCTTACCACTGTTTCGTGTTCTATATTTATTTTTGCGGGTTCTATGCAGTTTGTTATGATTCCGCTTCTTAAGGCCGGGGCGCCTCTTATAACCCTCGTTATTATGACTCTGTTTGTAAACGGTAGACATATTTTCTATGGCGTGGGCTTTATCGACCGTTTTAGAAATGCTGGCTGGAGATATCCATACATGGTTTTCTCTCTTACAGACGAAACATATTCAATTTTATGTTCAATTAAGCACCCGGAAGGAATCAATGTAAAGCAGGCAGAGTTTTTTATAGCTGTGCAGAATCATTTTTACTGGATTCTTGGTGGATTTTTAGGTGCTATGGCCGGAAATCTTCTTCCTGTAGACCTTACAGGCATTGATTTCTCAGCAACAGCCTTTTTCCTTGTAGTTGTTTTGGGTCAGCGGGAACACTTCCCGTCTAAGATTCCTGCTTTTGTAGGACTTGCCGCTTCTCTTATTTTCATTTGGGTACTTGGCCCTGATTATTTCTTAATTCCAGCACTTAGTGCGACCCTTATAATTCTTGTTCTTGCAAGAAGGGTAGTTGGAAAGAGATTGGAGGCAAGCAAATGAGCGGAAACATTTATTTAATTATCTCTATTGCTGTAATTGCTTGCGTAACTGTCTTTACAAGAGCGCTTCCATTTGTACTTTTCGGCAAAAAGGATCTGCCGCCTGCAGTTAAATATCTTGCAGATGTGCTGCCACCAGGAATTATGGTAATTCTTGTGTGCTACTGCCTTAGAAATATAGACATAATAAAAGCCCCGCATGCATTGCCTGAATTGCTTGCTTGCGTGGCTGTAAGTATTTCTTGGTTTATTAAAAAGAATCTTTATGTTTCGATTATTATCGGAACCGTATGCTACATGCTCTTATTAAGAGTACTGTAAATAAAATCTACTACATCGCCCTGGACGTAATAAGCTGTTTCGTAGTTTATGAACTCCAGGGTATTTAAATCCCACATAAAAACTATGCTTGCAGGGAAATCTTCATCGCTTTCGTAGAAGCGCAGAATTAAGTTAAAGTTCTTGTAGATAGGGAACTTAAAAGCCATGTCGGCTTCGCTTATTTCTGTAGCCCCAACTTCAAGGCAGGCTTTTCTTAATTCGTTTTGATGCTTATCAAAATAATCGGCATCTTTTGCAAAGAAGTCGGTTCCAACGCCAGAAGTTGCTACCATTTCATTTAAGGAATTGATTCTCCCGTATGTTCCGGCCAAAAACTTGGTGCCTTTGTGGCATAAGAAGTCGAAAATGGAAAAAGTTGGGCCAAAACCTGCATTGCTTCCGTCTAAATATGTAAGTTCGCCAGTCTTTTTATCAATTTTAAATTCTCTGCAAATGTAGGTAATGTAGATGTAATTATCATCGGATTTGAGATTGTTTTCTTTGATAATTTGATCTATATCCTTCTGTGCAAACAATTTGCAGGCTTCTTGTCTTGCGATTTCGTAGTTGTTGCGTCTTTCCATGGTCACCTACTAGAACAATAACCCCAAAGCTTTATCCGATTCTTTGTATTCTCCATTGCTGGAGTAGATAATGTATTCAACTGGGTCGCCGCTGTGGACTCCTGTTTTGCAAAGTGTAGGGTGGTCTGCCAAAAGCAGTACTTTATAATCTTCTTGCGCCCCATCAAGATAATCCATAAGTATTGGAAGCAATCTTGAGTCGATTCTTTCGATAGCTTCTATCTTATCGATTATATTTCTTTCGTGGCTGCATTCGTCTGGAGCTTCAATGTGAACCGCAACAAACTTTTCTCCGGATTCAAAAGCTTCTATAGCCGCTTTTGCTTTACCCTCATAGTTTGTGTTTACAGTGCCCGTAGCTGCATCAACCATTGGAATTTTAAGTCCTGCGAGTCTTGCTATGCCTCTGCAAGTAGGTGTGGCTGAAATAACTGTGCCGCCACCTTCAAATGGGCTTAAGTTCATTGCAGTACCCGCGCCCCAAAAGCAAAGAGCATTGCGAGTTTCGCTTAAAATCTCTTTGGATCTAAGGCTGAGCTTTGCAAGGCACTTGTTATTTGGAAGTATGTCTTCAAGTCTTTCGCCAAAATGTTCGTGCGGAGCCTTAAAATCTTCCATCGCCTCTGGAAGTACTGCCATTTGAATGTGAGATGCCTGAGGGTATAGCTTGCAATCGCTAAGCTCAAGAATAGTTGTAAATTCAGGGTCGAGGAAAAGCTTTTCCATAAGAGGAATTGCTTCTTCTCCCTTTACGGCCATACTTGAAACGATTTTACCTTCGTCATCCAATCCAATTAAATTAGCCCTAACGGCCATATATCCATCCATTAGGGTAATATTCATAGCTGAAGCCTCTATGGCAGCTCTGCCTGTAAAGCACTCCACTGGGTTATAGCCAAAGAGTGTTAGCATTGCCGTGTCGCTTCCTGGTGGAAGCTCCTTTGGGCAATTGCAAATCGAGCCGGTTTTGCCAAGACTTGCTAATTTATTCATATTTGGTGTATTTGCGGCTGCTTTTGGAGTTCTGCCCCCGAGTTCTTCAAGGGCTTCGTCGTCCATGCCGTCGCAAATAATCATCAATCTTTTCATTATTTATCTGAAACGATTAAAAGTGAGAAATAACCTGCATCTTCAGGAAGTTCTTCTGCGCTCTTGTAAAGTACCTGTGTTGGGAGGCTGCAGTTTGAAACCATCTTTGCCTTAAGACCCTTTTCAAGGATAGCCTTTCTAACTTCAGGGATATTATTCTTCATAAGCACCTTTACGCCAGGAAGATCTAAGGCTTCTGCTGGATTGTAGGTGCCAGGGATAATGTGAAGCTGGTCCTTGTTTTCACAAAGTGGAATGTTAAGAGCTGCGGCAGATGCGCAGAAAGATGTAATTCCAGGGATTACTTTAATTTCATAACCCATTTCTTCAACGATTTCGTGAACGTAGAAGTATGTGGAATATACAGTTGGGTCGCCAAGGGTGAGGAAAGCCACGTTTTTGCCTTCATCAAGAAGCTTTGCGATAGCTTCGGCGCCATCGTGGTGAGCCTTGTTAAGGATATCCTTATCTTTTGTCATTGGCATATCAACTGTAAGTGTTGGTTTTTCAGCCAATTCAGGAACAGCACCCATTGCAATTTGAAGAGCAAAGCACTTTTCCTTTTCTTTATGCGGAACAGCAATAACGTCTGCTGCCTGACAAGCCTTAATGGCTTTTACTGTCATAAGTTCTGGGTCGCCAGGGCCAACGCCTATACCGTATAAAATTCCTCTCATTTTAGTATCTCCTATTCAGATATTACGCTAGATGTTGCGCTTTTTGACGTATTTTATCATTGTATTGTGCAATTAGTCAAATTTGAGCCTCAAAAATGCCCAAAAGCCCCAATGCAATGCGGCTTTCGTCTGCTTGACAAAAAATTGTTAATATATATAATATACATATTCTATATATGAGCCATTTAAGTGCTGCCGATTTCGCATAAGAATCTGCAGAGAATAGGGAATCCGGTTAAAATCCGGAGCGGTGCCGCCACTGTAAGCGTGGAGACTTTGCACAAGACGAAAGTCGGTCATTGGGAGTATTCCTGAGAAGGCCGTGCAATTTTGATGATACGCAAGCCAGGAGATCTGCTTAAATGTGTATGCTTATAAATCTCGAGCTAGGAGAAATAGGCACAAGTCTGCAGGAAATCGGCTGCGGAAGCATCTAATGCTTTCGCAGTTTTTTTTGTGCAAACTTATAGTCCTCATTGGAACCTACTCTCATTGGTGCGAGAACGTTAGCTTGGATTATTATGCGTCCAAGTATAGTTTTCGACTTTTGGATATACAAAAGCCCGTAATTTTGGAGGAAAGAATGAATCGTAAAAAAATTCTTGCTCTTCTTTTAGCACTTGCAATGGTATTCTCCTTTGCTGCATGCGGAAAGAAGGCTGACCCAACCCCAACACCGGATCCAACACCGGCACCAGCTCCAGCACCTGCACCAGCTCCTGCGCCAGCACCAGCTCCAGCACCTGCTCCAGCTCCAACACCAACACCAGACCCAACACCGGCTCCAGCGCCAGCTCCTGCACCAGCACCAGCTCCAGCTCCAAAGCCAGTAAATCCAACACCAGCACCTGCACCAGCTCCTGCAAAGACTCAGGCTGAAATCGATCAGGAAAAGGCAGATGCAGTAGCAGCACTCATCGATGCTATCTATGTTCAGCAGAGAACAGATAAGACAGACGAACAGTGTGCAGCAGCTAAGAAAGCATGGGATGCACTTACAGATGCACAGAAGGAACTTGTAGAAGGCGAAGAAGCAAGCCCAGAATACTTCGGACTTGACACAGGCGACGCTAGCAAGGACAACCCAAGAAACCAGGATGGAATCGGCAAGAACGAAATTCTCGTTGCTTCCTTTGGTACATCCTTCAATGACAGCAGAGTAGCTGACATTAAGGGAATAGAAGATGCTATCGCAGCAGCTAACCCAGATTGGTCTGTAAGAAGAGCATTCACAGCACAGATTATTATCAACCACATTCAGGCTAGAGATGGCGAAAAGATCGACAACATGGATCAGGCTCTTGAAAGAGCAGTTGCTAATGGCGTTGAAAATCTCATCATCCAGCCAACACACCTTATGCATGGTGCAGAATACGATGAACTCGTAGAAGCTGCAGAAGCATATAAGGGTAAGATTGCAAATATTGTAATCGCAGAACCACTCCTCGGACCAGTAGGCTCCAACGCAACAGTTATTAACCAGGATAAGCAGGATGTAGCAAACGCTCTCGTAGCAGAAGCTCTTGCAACAGCTGGTTATGCAACAATGAAAGATGCTGCAGATGCAGGCGTTGCTTTCGTATTCATGGGACATGGTACAGCACACAATGCAAAGGTAACATACTCCCAGATGCAGACAATGATGAACAATCTTGGATACAAGAATGCATTCATTGGAACAGTAGAAGGCGAACCAGAAGTAACAGCATGTGAAAACGTAATCGAAGCAGTTAAGGCTGCAGGATACAAGACAGTAATCTTAAGACCTCTCATGGTAGTTGCAGGCGACCACGCTAACAACGATATGGCAGGTGAAGATGAAGATTCTTGGAAATCCATGTTCGAAGCTGCAGAAGCATTCGATGCAGTAAAGGCTCAGATTGCTGGTCTTGGCGGAATCAAGGCTGTTCAGCAGATTTACGTAGCACACACAGCAGAAGCTGTTGATGCATTAGTAAACAAGACAGATGCAGAAAAGGCTGCAGAAGTAGCAGCTCTTATCGATGCTATTTATGTTCAGAAGAGAACAGACAAGACAGACGAACAGTGCGCAGCAGCTAAGAAGGCGTGGGACGCACTTACAGATGCTCAGAAGGAACTTGTAGAAGGCGAAGAAGCAAGCCCAGAATACTTTGGACTTGATACAGGCGACGCAAGCAAGGACAACCCAAGAAACCAGGATGGAATCGGCAAGAACGAAATTCTCGTTGCTTCCTTTGGTACATCCTTCAATGACAGCAGAGTAGCTGACATTAAGGGAATAGAAGATGCTATCGCAGCAGCTAACCCAGATTGGTCTGTAAGAAGAGCATTCACAGCACAGATTATTATCAACCACATTCAGGCTAGAGATGGCGAAAAGATCGACAACATGGATCAGGCTCTTGAAAGAGCAGTTGCTAATGGCGTTGAAAATCTCATCATCCAGCCAACACATCTTATGCACGGCGCAGAATACGATGAACTCGTAGAAGCTGCAAATGCATACAAGGGAAAGATTAAGAATATCGTAATTGCAGAACCACTTCTTGGACCAGTAGGCGCTGATGCAACAGTAATCAACCAGGATAAGCAGGATACAGCAAATGCACTCGTAGCAGCAGCTCTTGCAGATGCAGGCTTTGCTACAATGGCAGACGCAGCTAAGGCTGGTACTGCATATGTATTCATGGGACACGGTACAGCACACAATGCTAAGGTTACATACTCCCAGATGCAGACAATGATGAACAACCTTGGATACAAGAATGCGTTCATTGGAACAGTTGAAGGCGAACCAGAAGCAACAGCATGCGAAAACGTAATCGAAGCTGTTAAGGCTGCAGGATACAAGACAGTAATCTTAAGACCTCTTATGGTAGTAGCTGGCGATCATGCTACAAACGATATGGCCGGCGACGATGAAGATTCTTGGAAGTCCATGTTCGAAGCTACAGAAGCATTTGAAGGCGTTGATCCACAGATCGCTGGTCTTGGCGGAATCGCTGCAATTCAGAAGATTTATGTAGCACACACAGCAGAAGCTGTTGCAACAGTAAATGAAAAGCTTGCAGCAGATGCAGCTAAGACAGATGCAGAAAAGGCAGCTGAAGTAGCAGCTCTTATCGATGCTATCTATGTTCAGAAGAGAACAGATAAGACAGACGAACAGTGCGCAGCAGCTAAGAAGGCATGGGATGCACTTACAGATGCACAGAAGGAACTTGTAGAAGGCGAAGAAGCAAGCCCAGAATACTTCGGACTTGACACAGGCGACGCTAGCAAGGACAACCCAAGAAACCAGGATGGAATCGGCAAGAACGAAATTCTCGTTGCTTCCTTTGGTACATCCTTCAATGACAGCAGAGTAGCTGACATTAAGGGAATAGAAGATGCTATCGCAGCAGCTAACCCAGATTGGTCTGTAAGAAGAGCATTCACAGCACAGATTATTATCAACCACATTCAGGCTAGAGATGGCGAAAAGATCGACAACATGGATCAGGCTCTTGAAAGAGCAGTAAAGAACGGTGTTGAAAATCTCATCATTCAGCCAACACACCTTATGCACGGTGCAGAATACGATGAACTCGTAGAAGCAGCAAATGCATACAAGGGAAAGATTAAGAACATCGTAATCGCAGAACCACTTCTTGGACCAGTTGGCGCTGATGCAACAATCATCAACCAGGACAAGCAGGATACAGCAAATGCACTCGTAGCAGCAGCTCTTAAGGATGCAGGCTATGCAACAATGGCAGATGCTGATAAGGCAGGCGTAGCATTCGTATTCATGGGACATGGTACAGCACACAATGCAAAGGTAACATACTCCCAGATGCAGACAATGATGAACAATCTTGGATACAAGAATGCATTCATTGGAACAGTAGAAGGCGAACCAGAAGTAACAGCATGTGAAAACGTAATCGAAGCAGTTAAGGCTGCAGGATACAAGACAGTAATCTTAAGACCTCTCATGGTAGTTGCAGGCGACCACGCTAACAACGATATGGCAGGAGAAGATGAAGATTCTTGGAAGTCCATGTTCGAAGCTGCTGAAGCATTCGATGCAGTAAAGGCACAGATTGCAGGACTTGGCGGAATCGCAGCAGTTCAGAAGATTTACATTGCTCACACAGCAGATGCTGTTGCTACTGTAAAGGCTTCTGAAGGAAAGACTGAAGAAAAGGAAGAAACACCTGTAGTAACAGGAGCTCTTGAAGACGGCGTTTACACAGCAAAGTTCAAGACGGACAGCGGAATGTTCAAGACTGTTGATGCTCACGAAGGAAGAGGCCTCCTCGTTGTTAAGGACGGAAAGATGACATTCAGAGTTTGCCTTTCTGGAACAGGATATGTAACAGTATTCAACGGAACAATGGCAGATGCTCAGCTTGATGGAGCAAAGCTCATCAACAGAGTACTTACAGAAGTAACATTCTCTGATGGTTCTACAGATAAGGTAAGCGATTTCACATTTGCAGTACCAGTTCTTGGTGAAGAATTTGATCTTGCTACACTTGGTAACAAGGGTAAGTGGTATGACCACAAGGTTTCCGTATCTGAACCAGTTAAGCTTGAAACAAAGACTGTAGCTCCAACACTCGTTGGCGGAACAGGAAAGACAACTGTAAGCGCAGCTGAAACATTTACAGATCTTAATGGCAAGACAATGGCTATCGTTACATGGAGCAGCAAGAACCTCAACTACATGCAGGTTGGAGATGTTCAGTATCTCCCACTTGGTGAAGCAGGACAGCCATGTGTATTCATGGTTCCAGTAACAATGGATACAGAAATGCCAATTAGCGCAGAAACAGTAGCTATGGGTTCTGCAAAGGTAATCGAATATACACTTACACTTAAGTAAGGTATTAATTGAAATTTATTTTGGTAGCCATTCTGCATTATGCAGAGTGGCTACCAAGAACTTCGATAAACTGATCATTTTTCTTTGAAAGCGCAAAGGAAAATGATGAGTTTATTGCTGTCTTAGACGGCAGTATAAATTACTATATAAAAAGAGGCTTAAAAAATGAATTATAAGAAATTTGTAACTTTACTTCTTGTATTCTGCATGGTATTTGCATTTGCAGCATGCGGAAAGAAAGAAGAACCAACTCCAACACCATCAACTCCAGTAGAACAGCAAAAGCCTGCTGAACAAAAGCCAGCAGAGCAGAAACCTGTTGAGCAGCCTGTAGAACAGAAGCCTGCTGAACAGAAACCTGAAGAACAAAAGCCTGCTGAACAGAAACCAGCAGAGCAGAATCCTGTAGAACAAAAGCCGGTTGAACAAAAACCAAGCACAACTGAGCCAGTTATTGCACCTCCAACCCCAGCTGTAAATCCTTCATTTGATAATCTTTCAGATGGCGTTTATACAGCAAGAATTAAAGCAGATGCAAACGCTTTAAAGACAGTTGATTCATACAAGAATCAGGGAATTCTTGTTGTTAAGGATGGTAAGATGACAATCCATGTTTGTCTTGCCGGAACAAATTATTTAACAGGATTCAAAGTTCCAGCTATTGGCGAAGAATTTGAGTTATCAACAATTGATGGTAAGTCATATAATCAGAAAATTACAGTGACAGAACCTGTAAAGATTTCTACAACAGCTGTAACACCTACACTTGAAGGCGGAACAGGAAAGACAACAGTTAAAACTGCGGAAACTTTCAAGGATTTAAGCGGAAACCTAATGGCCATTCTTACTTGGTCAAGTAAGAGCTTAGACTTCATGCAGGTTGGCGATGTTATGTATTTTGCATTAGGTACAGCTGGAAACCCATGCACATTTATTGTTCCAGTTACAATGGATACTGAAATGCCAATTAGCGCTCAGACATCAGCAATGAGCACTCCACACCTTGTTGAATATACTCTGACTTTGAAATAGGGTTTAGCATATGAAAAAAATCACTTCAATTATTCTTTTGGTGGCAATGCTTCTGCTCTGCGGATGCGGCGCTCAAAAGCAGCCTGAGCAAGGTCTTGGGTCACTGAAAAAAGTAAATAGTATGGAATTGAGCTATGCCAATATGTTCTCCGTAGATTACTACGAAGGTGGCTATAAGCTCATTACAATCGCAGATGAAGATCAGTATCTTGTAGTTCCAAAGGGTGCTGAAGTTCCTAAGGGAATTTCTAGTGATGTTGCTGTTTTAAAGCAGCCTATAGAAAATATTTATCTTGCTGCAAGTGCATCTATGTGTTTGTTTGATGCATTAAACAGACTTGATTCCA
>JAKSSI010000028.1 GCA_024403175.1 Clostridia bacterium | reverse complement strand
TAAGACTTGAAGATGCAACCGGAGCAACAAAAAATGGAAATCAGATTGTTGCCCATGTGGAAGAAAATGCCCGTCCAGATGTTTTTAAGGACCAATGTCCCAATGGGACCATTTATAGCCATAGGAATGATGGCCGCATTCACGGTACCTAACATCATTCCAAGAATATTTGCAGGCTAGGCATTCTTAGAAAAAAGTTATTAGGAGGAACAAAAACATGATGAACTTTTTAAGAGACGAAAACGGACAGGGAATGGTTGAATACGGACTTATTCTCGCACTTATTGCTATCGCTGCTATCGCAGTAATTGGAGGCCTCGGACAGAAGGTTGCTGCTATTTTCAACAGAGCAGGCGACTCCTTTACAACTGACGGCGCAATTAATTTCTAATATGCGTAATTAAAAAATTTAATATTGCAAAACAAAGAATCCTCTTCGGGGCGAGTCAACCAAGAACTCGCCCCTTTTGCAAACTTTTGAAAGGAGGCAGCCTATGAAGAAATATAACAAGAAAAGAGAAAAAGGTCAGGCCCTGGTGGAGTTTGCTCTAACTCTTCCTATTCTTCTAGCCCTTCTTTGCGGAATCATAGATTTTGGTTGGGCTTACTACAATCAGATAACTCTAAACAATGCTGCACGCGAGGGTGCTCGCTACGCAGTTATACATTACGACCCAGCCACAGATTGGAAAGATACAACGCAATCTAAAATGATGGCAGCTATGGTAGGCGTAGATTCTGCCACAGCCATAGTGTCCGACCCAGTTGAACAACAAATAACGGCAACTGTTACTGCCACCACACCTATACTTACAGGTTTTACTTCCACAATAATTGGAAGGCGCAGCTTAGACTTACATGCAAGCTGCACAATGAGACTCGAAAACTAGCAATAGCTTAAAATAAATTTTCTCTTTGGAGGTTCCAATGAAGAAACTCAAACTTGTAGCACTCTTTGCAGCTTTGATACTGGGGCTTGCTACATATCAATTTTTAAAAGAAATAAGCAAGCCGGTAGAAATACCTCGCACAAAGGTAATCGTTGCGGCAACAGACATTAAAGAAAATACAGTAATCGATTCATCAATGCTTGCTTACAAAGAAATAGCAACAGAATCTCTTCTTCCGGGATTCATTCAAGATCCATCAACTGCTTATGGAAAAGTAATGCAAAGCGATATCTATGCCGGTGAAATGATTACTCAGCAAAGGCTCATCGCCTTAGGCGAGAACAGCAATAAAACTCTTGAATACATTATTGAACCAGGAATGAGAGCCTTTACTATTTCCGCCCCAGCATCTTTATCAAACAACAATATGATAAAACCAGGAAACCATGTTGATTTAATTCTTAGTTATCCAAAAGAAAAACAAAATCCTAAAACAGGAGAAATTGAAGAAATTCAAGAATCAACTATCGATATGCAAAATCTTAAAATCATTGCAGTCGACAAAGTGTTCGAAAGAGATGGCCTGGATAGCTACAACACTTTCACGCTTCAAGTAACACCAGAAGATGCTGTTAGATTAAATCTCATCGAAGCAAATATCGCCTACAGATTCATTCTTCGTTCTGCCCTCGATGAAGAAATCATTGCAGACGTAACAATGAATATCGATGACATTATTGATAGATATTAAAGGAGGCACTCATGATTAGCATAATGCTGGTTAGCAAGCAAGATAACGTGCTAGGTGCCTTAAGAAAATTCATTTCGCTCGATGATGAATTTGAACTTGTGGCCGAAGCCTCCGGCGGCGACCCAGCTCTAGAAAAAATAGAAAACATAGCACCAAACATACTCATAGTTAATTCTTCTGCAGCAGACGCAGATGCAGTAAATCTTGCAGAGCGAGTTGTAATGAGAAAACCAAGAACCTTTGTTGTACTTCTAGTACCAGACAATAATCTTGAAACCATTCAAAATGCCAATGCCGCAGGAATACACAACATAACACTCTTTCCTACAGATGGAAAAGATTTCTGTAGTTATCTTCAAAGAGTCTACAATTCCGAAAGTAGCCGCATAGCTGCTCTAAATAGCAATGAAAGAGTAACTTGGTCTTCAAAAGTTATAACCATCTATGGAGCAAAAGGCGGCCTCGGAAAAACAACCCTAGCAACAAACCTTGCCATAAAACTGGCAGGCAAAAATAAAAAGGGCTGCATTATAGACATGGATCTTCAATTCGGAGATGTACATGTCTTTATGGATATAGAACCTAAAGAAACAATTTCAGACCTGATACAAGATATGAGCACTCCAACAATAGATTCTGTACGAACCTATATGAATATACATTCAAGTGGTGTTCATGTGCTGTGTGCACCAAAGAGCCCTGAATATGCAGACATGATTTCTGCAGATAGAATACAAGGACTTCTAGGTCTTCTTAGAGGCTACTACGATTATGTAATCATAGATACCGGTGCGAATTTTGCAGACACTACCCTTTCAGCCTTAGAAGCATCCACCACAATACTTTTCGTTACAGGCCTAGATATTTCCATACTTAAAAATTCTAAAGTTGCTCTTGGCATTTTAGATTCACTAAATCAGAAAAGAAAAGTAAGAGTCATCATAAACCGTGCGGTAGAAATTAATACTATAACAATTGCAGATGTTCAGCGCATCGTTGATGCACCTATACTTGCAAGAATCCCAAGCGATTATATGATCGCCGTTGCCGCACTAAATCAGGGGCAGCCTTTTGTATTAAGTGCACCTAAATCAAAACTAAGTCTTGCCATTAGCGATATAGCTACAACCATAGATAGCGGTGCCGACAATTTCGATCTTCAGGCTCTTACTCCAAAAGAACGTAAAGCCTTAATGAAAAAATATCGAACAAAAGAAAGATCAGAAAAGAAATCTCTATTTAGAAGAAAGTAAGGATGATTAGAAATGAGTTTGCTTGAAAGATTAGAAAAACAAAGGAGCATTAATCAAAGCGTTCCAGTGGAAAATATCTCTATGCGTGCAAGCACTTCTTTTAATCAACCCACACCTGCACCTGCAATTGATGAACACTTAGAGTTAAAAGAACTTGTCCACAAGGAAGTAATCGATTTAATAAATCGCGATGCATCATCAATTGAAGAAGACTCTGAGAAAGAAAGTTTTATTCGCACATCTATTGAATCAGTTTTAGGCATTCATGGCTCAGACATACCAAGAGCCGAGCGGGGCAAAATTGTTAACGAGCTTTACAGCGACATAGTTGGCCTTGGCCCTATAGACCCTCTTCTTGCCGACCCAGATGTTAGCGAAGTTATGGTCAATGGGCCAAACAGCGTTTATGTTGAAAAGCGCGGAAAACTGCAAAAGACAGATGTAAGGTTTAGAGATAACGAACATGTAATGAATATTATCAACCGCATTGTAACATCCATAGGAAGACGTATTGATGAATCCAGTCCAATGGTAGATGCAAGACTTACAGATGGTTCGCGTGTTAATGCAATTATTCCGCCATGTGCACTTTCGGGTCCAACGATTACTATCAGAAAATTCTCAAAGAACCCACTGCATGTGGCAGACTTAGTAAGATTTGGTTCGCTGTCACCACAGATGGTAACTTTCCTTGAAGCTTGTGTAAAAGCAAGATTAAACATTGTTGTATCCGGAGGCACAGGCAGTGGTAAGACAACACTGCTCAGCGTTCTTTCTGACTATATTCCAGAAACAGAAAGAATTGTAACCATAGAAGATGCGGCAGAAATTCAGCTAAGACAAGACCATGTTATAACGCTTGAAAGTAAACCCGCAAATGTAGAAGGAAATGGAGCCGTTACAATAAGAGATTTAGTAAAGAATGCCCTTCGTATGCGCCCGGACAGAATTGTAGTAGGCGAAGTTAGATCAGGCGAAGCATTAGATATGCTTCAAGCCATGAACACCGGACACGATGGATCTCTTACTACAGCTCATGCAAACAATCCAAGAGACTTAATGTCTCGTCTTGAAACTATGGTTTTAATGGCCGGCTTTGATATGCCTATTAAAGCCATTAGAGAACAAATTGCTTCTGCTATAGATTTAGTAGTTCAGCAGTCAAGATTAAGAGATGGCTCAAGAAAAATTATAAGCATATCAGAAGTTGTAGGTATGGAGGGCGACACAATTACCCTTCAAGACATTTTTGTTTATAAACACAGCGGCTTTGGCCCTGATGGTTCTAAAGGCGCTTTTGTTGCAACAGGAATATGACCAAATTTTGCAGAAAAAATGGCAGACAATGGAGTACCTGTAAAAGACGAATGGTTCCAAAACTAAAGAGGCATATATGACTACCATAGTAATTGCACTCTGCTTAGGACTTATAATTTACAGTCTTATACTTTTGCTCTTTTCAAATTCTCCTAAAGAGCGTGTTAAGAAAAGACTTGATAATTTAGCCGGTGGAATGGAACTTGAATTCATTCACGAAGCGGTTCTAAGCGAAAAGAAAAAAGATAGAAAAATAAAGCGAAAAACCAATATGGTAATTTCCAAGCGCTTTGAAGATAGCTTGGCATTATCAGGTATTAAACTTAGTGCGCAGGAATACATAAGCATTTGGGTTGCTTTAACTCTTTGTCCTGGAATAATCTGTTCCCTTCTTGGAATGGATTTTATAGCCATACTGGGGCTCAGCATTATTGGCTTTGCAATTCCACCATCAATGGTTAAACGCAGCAAAAATAAAAGGCAACAACTGTTTAATAAACAGCTTGGAGAGTCTTTAACCATTATGGGAAACTGTATGCGTTCGGGATATTCTTTCCAGCAAGCTATGGGGAGCATTGCACAAGAAATGCAGCCGCCAATATCTACAGAGTTTGCAAGAGTGGTAAAAGAAATCAACTACGGAACCTCTATGGAGCAAGCTCTAAGCAATATGGTTAATCGTGTTGAGAATAAAGACTTAGAACTTTTAATTTCCGCAGTAGTCACCTCTACGCAAGTAGGTGCAAATCTATCAGAAATCTTAGACACTATTTCAGAAGCCGTAACAGATCGAATTAAAATGCGAGAAGAAGTTCAGATACTGTCAGCTCAAGGAAGAATGTCAGGGCTTATTATAGGCCTTCTTCCAGTAGGAATAATTCTTTTTCTTATGGTTATCAACCCAACTTACATTAGCGACTTTGCAGCACACCCTACGGGCAGGCTGATGCTAATAGCATCCGTATTTTTAGAGATAACAGGATTTATAGTTATTAATAAAATCGTTGACATTAAATATTAAATCTGAAAGGAGGCACTATGTTTAAATACATAATTGCAATTGCAGTAGGCATCGTTATGTTTAGCATAATAGTTTTGCTCTTTGGCAAAAGTGTCTCTAAAAAAGATTCAGTAAAGAACAGACTTTATAATCTGGGCAAAGAAGTAAACAGCGCCTACATCATATCCGATGAAGATATGAGCAAACCTTTTACTGAAAGAGTAATAAAACCTACTATTCACAAATTAACAGAAGTACTTTCTACAATGCTTCCTGTAAGCAAAGGAAAAAACGGAAATGAAGCACAAAAGAAAATCCTTCAGCAAGCAGGATGGACCATATCAGTTGAAGAATACACAGTTATACAGCTCATCATGATGTTTGGGCTTGGAACACTAGGTTTTCTTGCAGCGTTTCTCTTAAAAGTAGATGCAATGCATAAGTTGCTATACATATTCGCCGGAATCTTTGGTGGTTATACTCTTCTACGTTTTTACACCTCTTCTGTTGCAAGCAAACGAAAACTGTCTATGGAAAAGCAGTTGCCAGACATGCTAGATCTTTTAAGCGTAAGCGTTGCAGCAGGGCTTGGATTTGAGCGAGCTATGCTTCACATAATAGATACTATGGATGGCCCGCTGATAGATGAATTTGCTGTTACATATAGAGAAATGTCTATGGGTCGTTCTAGAAAAGATGCACTCACTCTTTTGGGCGACCGCTGCGGTGTAGAAGATTTAAGTTCTGTTACCAGTGCACTGGTTCAGGCAGGTCAGCTTGGTATTCCTATGAAAAATGTTTTGCAGAGCCAATCAGCGGCCATACGAAGAAGCAGAAAAGCTAAGGTTCAGGAAAAAGCTGCAAAGATTTCAACAAAGATATTACTTCCAATGGTTGGACTAATTTTCCCTGTGTTAATCATAGTGCTGATGGGCCCATCCATCATAACAATAATGGAGCAGTTTAAATAATGATATGCACTACAGCAAACAATTTAATAGTTGCGACAGACATAAAAATAGCTAAGACTTTTTTCAAACGCTTTAAGGGGCTGATGCTAAGAAAAGCTCTCAGCCCCGGAGAGGCTCTCCTTTTAGAAGATTGCTCGTCTATTCATTGTTGCTTTATGCGGTTTGATATAGACGTAGTTTATTTAAGCGATGACTTTACAGTCATCGCAAAGGAAACGGTTAGGCCGTGGAGAATTGGAAAAAGGCACAAAGGAGCAAAGCATGTTTTAGAAATGGATGCAGGCGCTTCAATAAAAATTGAAATTGGAAATAGACTCGCATTTAAGGAGTTTTGATATGAGAGATAGCACACTTAATTCTTTAAGAGAAATAACAGGCGAAGGAGATTTAAACTGCATACTTAAATCTTCTTTAGGTGGCTATACAAAAAAATCTGTAAAAGAGTATCTTTCTACAATGAAAACGCAGCAAGATAATTTAAAAGCCGCTTACGACTTAGAACTAATTCGAGTTCGCTCTGAAAAAGATGAACTAGTTAAAATTTCCGAAGCCCAATTTGCAGAGCTTAATTTGCAAATAGAAGATCTGGTTAATCAAATTACTCTTTTACAAAAAGAACTTGCTATCAAAGAAAACCAACTTGAAGAAGTATATAGTCTTCTTCAACATCAAATGGGTGTTTCGTTTATCCCAAACGATAACTAAATAAAGAAAGGAGGACTGCATATGGATTACAAGAAAATTAAAAAGGCAGAGAAAGGATCCGTGGCTGTTTTAGTAGCAATGAGTCTTTCAGTTCTTTGCGGGTTTACTGCCTTTGCAGTTGACTTCGGACTATTAGCATCATCTAAACAGTCTTTGCAAAACGCTGCAGATGCAGCGGCACTTGCAGCTGGACAAGATTTGGGACTCGGGAACTATTCAGAAGTTATTTCCAGCGCTCGTCAATATGCAAGCCTTAATGGCTACGATTGGCAAGATCCAGATGTAGATGTGCAAATTGAAAATAGTGGGTCGCAGGTTACTGTAACAATATCAAAAGATTCTACTATGGGTTTTTCTGCTGTACTTACAGGTCAAAGAACTAGGACTGTGAGTGCCACGGCCACAGCTGCCATAGATAGCATTTTCGGAAGTTGCCCTTATGCAATGTTCGCCACAAAGAAAATTCAAGACGGCGGATACGGAATCACAATAAACGGAAACAATGTCTATATTAACGGCGACATTCACTCGAATTCAGATATATTAATGCGAGATGCAGTACTTGCAGAGGGTTGTGTAGCTACGGCTGTAAGAAACACACTTCCAAATACCGCAGGATGGAAAGGAAATCAGATAGCAAGAGATATGCCATCAATTGCTGCTCTAGACAACGCTTTAAGCCAAAGAGCTGATG
Source organism: Clostridia bacterium (assembly GCA_024403175.1). The sequence goes on along the minus strand of JAKSSI010000028.1, from coordinate 2,994 downwards.
CAGCAGAATTCCCACGTACGGTAATAAAAAACAGCCATTCAGGCTTTGGGGAACTAGTAGATGAGGCTATTGCTAAATATCATCAAAAGATGGGCCCAGGAAACGGCTATCTTACAAGTGGTCTGTATATTCATATTAATGGCGATTTAATATTTAATGGTAATACTAATGTTCCATATCGTGCTCAATTCCCTATTATTCTCGTAGTGGAAGGCAGCATAAATCTTAACGGTATGCCCCTTGATTCGTCCATAGATAATCCTATGATTGTAGTATCAAAGAACGGAATGATTACCGTAAATGGTGGAGGTGCATGTTTTACAGGAATTCTGTTTGCTCCTAAAAATCTTGTTCAGATTAACGGTAATGATGCCGAATTTGTAGGAAGCATTTATGCAGAAAACATCTTAAAAAACGGCGGGAATATTACTGTTACCTACAGCGGACAGGTAGACCGCTTCCTTTCCACATCAAAAGTACACTTAATAAACTGAACATAAAAAGACCTATTAACATTTCCTTGGGGACACGCTCTCGCTAAGCTGGGAGCCCAACAGCGGTTCTGGGGTTCTTGCATCGCCTATGGCTCGCAACAACCAAGAACCGGTATCCCAGATTGTCCCTACGGAAACATTAATAGGTCTTTTTCAATCATAATTTATATTCGTTAGGCGCAGTAAATTTTTTGTTATGCAAGGCAGCAAGCAGCCGAGGCGCGGAGCGTACAAAGGTACGTGAGCACCGCAGGACTGCGAAGCTAACACAGCAGAACGGAAAATTAACAAGCCTAAACTGTCTGCTGTTCTGTACGAGTCATTATTTCATTCTGCATCATGTTTGTAAGAGTTACAAAGTACGCAGAATAACCTGCGACACGAACGATTACATCCTTATGATGTGTTGGGTCGTCTTGCGCAGCCTTAAGAGTTGCAGCATCTACAACAGACATCTGAATCTGCTTACCACCATTTGTAAGATATGTCTTAAGAACTGTAGCAAGCTTCATCTTATCTTCGTCTGTCTTAAGAGCTGATGGGCTAAACTTCATATTGAAGAGTGTAGCCTGATAAGTATCCTGTTCAATCTTTCTTGCAGAGTTAAGAGCTGCAAGAACGCCTTCTGTATCTGTACCCTGCTGAGGTGAAATCATACCGTCTGCAAGAATTTCAAAAGCCTTACGTCCATCTGGAGTTGCAGCAACAACCTTACCACATGGTTGGTGAGCAGAAATAGAAATACCACTTGGTACGCAGCTATTACCGAAACCACTATCGCACTTTGCAACCTGTGCATGGTGCTGAGCATAGAAATCAACTACCATCTGATCTGCGTAGTCATCATCGTTTCCGTACTTAGGAGCATTGATGAAATCTTTTCTCATTTCATCATAGCCTTCCCAGTTAGCATCAAGCGCCTTAATAAGTTCAGCTACTGTATACTTCTTATCGTCGAAGCAAAGCTTTCTAATTGCAGTAAGAGAGTTTGCTGTATTTACGCCGCCTACTGTCATAATGGCAATAGCTGTATCGAATGGTTCAAATCTTCTTCTATCAAGAGCGGCACCACACTTAATACCATCGTGCATAAGTGGGCTCTTAAATGGTTCGGAAGCTGCCATAGCTTTTGCAAGACAATCGTTAGAGCAACGTTCTGCAGCAAGCTTTGTGAAGTGTTCCATCTGCTTCCAGAATGCAGCAATAAATTCATCCCATGTAGCAAAGTCTTCAACCTTGCCTACATCAATGCCAAGCTGATCGCCGGAAAGCTGGCAATAACCATTGTGAAGGAAGATATCAAGAACCTGAGGTTCATTGTAGAAAATTACGCCGATAGTTCTGGAGTATCCTGGAATAACCGCATCAAGGCAACCGCAAATTGCAAAGTTTCTCGCAATTTCAGGAGCAAAGCCTTTATTCTGGAAGAAGTTAATGTAAGATTCTTCTGAAATAAAAGCTGGCATACCAACGCCAGTGCTAATGCATTCAACACCCTTCTTGATAACTTCAACTGGAGTATCCTTACCTACTCTAAGAGTAATTGTGTGGTGTGGCACGTGGCATTCAATAGCGGCGTCCATAAACATCATAGTAAGTTCGTTGGAAGCGTCCTTTCCTGTAATTGGGTCGCAGCCACCGATAACCATGTTAATCCAGCGAGAGTCTCCAGAATGTCTGCCTCTTGCAAGGCCGCCTCTTACTGTATGGAAAGTTGTTGTCTTAATACGAATGTTTTCGATAAGTTCAAGAGCTTCTTCGTCTGTAAGAATGCCAGCCTCTTTATCCTTCTTATAGTATGGGTAAAGGAGCATATCAGGTCTGCCGCCAGACATTGTGTTTGTGCTTACTGAAAGCAGTGTAAACCAGTATGCCTGAACTGCTTCGTAGAAGTTTCTTGCAGGGAATTCAGGAACTCGTCTGCAAGTTTCAGCCATTCTTAAAAGTTCTGCCTTTCTCTTTGGATCTTCGCAAGTCTTAGCCATTTCTTCAGCAAGATCTGCATGTCTATTTGCGTAGTTAATAAAACCTTCAAATACCTTAATTACGCCAATCCAATATTCGTGCTTTTCCCAATCCTTATATGTAAGGCAAACTTCTTCTTCAAGGCACTGCTCTGCTTCTTTAATAAGAGCTCTTGCACCTTCGTTGATAATTCTATCGAACTCAACGCAAGCAAGAGTAAATCCAGGGCCTACACCAATACCAGTCTGACCTACACCATTAGATGCGCCAGAGTTTCTATCCTTCCAAACAGGCATAGTAACACCGGACTTAAGGAATCTTTGCATCTTTGGTTTATCCCAAGTAAGTTCTGCAAGATAATCTGAAGAACGGGAGTTTCTGAAAGCAGCGTCGATTCTGTCCTTCATAGTTTCGAGTTCTTCGTAAGTCTTAGGGTCGATCTGATACATATCGCCAGTATCAGCAATAAGGTGATCTATTTCAGCCTGAGTCCAACGGCCGCATTCAGAGTCTAATTCTACTCCGTTGTATACAG
>JAKSSI010000027.1 GCA_024403175.1 Clostridia bacterium | reverse complement strand
CAATGGTTACAGACCACAGTTCTACATCAGAACAACTGACGTAACTGGTACAATCAACCTCCCAGAAGGCGTTGAAATGTGCATGCCAGGAGACAACGTTGAAATGACAGTTGAACTCATCACACCAGTTGCTATCGAAGAAGGAATGAGATTCGCTATTCGTGAAGGCGGCAGAACAGTTGCTTCCGGCGTAGTAGCTGCAATCATCGAATAATTTCGAACTTTAAAAGCATATTAAAATCCGGACCTTATGGTCCGGATTTTTTTATCTTTAATATCTTTGTTTATGGTATAATATAATGTCACTCTAGACAAAGAAAGGACTTTGTAATAGTCATGAATAACGTAAAAATATCAACTAAAAATATTGCTAAACTTGGAATCTTAGCTGCAATTTCCGTAGTACTTGTAGCACTTATCCATGTTCCTCTTATACCAGCAGCTCCATTCCTTGAATACGATCCGGCCGACGTTCCAATTCTTCTTGGTACATTTGCTATGGGCCCGGTAGCTGGTCTTACTCTTACAGTTATTGCATCTGTTATTCAGGGTGTTTCTGTAAGTGCATCTAGCTCTTGGTACGGAATTGTTATGCACATTGTATCTACTGGTACTTTTGTAGCAGTAGCTGGCAATATCTATAAAGGAAAGAAGAGCAAGAAGCGTGCTATTATCGCATTGGTTTGCGGTACACTTTCTATGGCTGCTATGATGGTTCCAATGAATTTAATACTTACACCTATATACATGGGCGTTCCAAGATCCGTTGTAACAGGATTACTTCTTCCTGGAATCATTCCATTCAACCTTGTTAAGGCTGGATTAAATTCCATCATCACATTCTTTATTTACAAGAAGATCTCACCTATACTTCACAAATAATATGCAGAAAGTATTATACAATTTAAGTGATACCGAAAAGTTCGGAGCTGAATTTGCTGCACAGCTTAAACCTAACAGTGTTATTGCGCTTGTTGGTAATCTTGGTGCGGGCAAAACAACTCTTACAAAAGCTATAGCAAAGGGGCTTGGAGTAACTGAAACAATTTCTAGCCCTACTTTTACTATTGTTTGCGAGTATGAAACAGGAAGGCTTCCTCTTTATCATTTCGACGTTTATAGGGTCAACGATGAAGATGAGCTTTTCGAAATGGGATTTGAAGAGTATTTTACTAAAGGCGGCGTGTGTCTTATTGAATGGGCCGATTTAGTTATGGATTTTCTGCCTGAAGATACAATCGTATTAAGACTTGAGTATGGTGAAAATGAAGACGAAAGAACTATCACCATTGAGGAATAAATGAAATTACTTTCTATTGATACAACTGGTGCGTATTCTTCTGTTGCAATTTATGATGACGGAAAAATTACGCAGATTATAAACGAAGACAATTATTCTCATCTTCAGAAGCTTATTCCTGCAATTCAAAAGCTCCTTGCAGATGAAAACGTTAGCCCGAAGGATTTAGACGCTATAGCAGTATCTATGGGCCCTGGTTGTTTTACTGGTATAAGAATCGGCATGGCTACTGCAAGGGGGCTTGCTCAGATATGGAATAAACCTATTGTTGAAGTGCCAACCCTTGCTTCTTTTGCATTTAAAGACTATAGCTTTGATGTGGAAAAGGATTTTGCTATTTGTCCTGTATTTGATGCAAAGCGTCATCAGATATATGGAGGAGCGTATAATCCAAATTCCGATGTTCAGCTTATTCCTGACAGTGCCTACGATTTAGATGATTATCTTAAGCTTCTTTCAGCGGCAAAGGATAAATATTCAAAAGTTATTTTCTTTGGCGATGGAATCAAAGCTTACGAAGAAACTTTGAATGCCTTTGAAATAGAGCACAGTTTTGCTCCTGAAAATGACAGAATGCAGAATGCTTATGCAGCAGCAAAGCTTGGTGCAAAGTTGTTTTCAGAAGGCAAAACAACCGACTGCTACAATGCAAAACCTGAATATTTAAGAGCAGCTGAGGCTGAAAGAAAGCTTGCAGAAAAGCTTAAAGCCGATAGCGAAAAGTTTGGAACAGCAAAAGAGAATAAATACTAATGAATATTAAAGTAAGAGCAGCAACAATTAAAGATTTAGATAGAATTGCAGAAATCGAAAGATTGTGCTTCGACCATCCTTGGACAAAGGATGCACTCGAAAAAAGCCTCGATGATGAAATGAATTGCATGTGGGTTGCAGACACAGAAGAAGGCGTTGGGGCGTATCTTCTTGCTTTTTGCACACCTACTTTAGATGCGGAAATTTACAGGGTCGCAACAGATCCAAAGTTTAGAAGAAATAAGCTTGCGCATAATCTTATAAACTTTATGTTCTGCTACTGCAATCTTATTGCTTGCGAAAAAATATTATTAGACGTAAATGTAAACAACACTTCGGCTATAGCGCTTTACAAGAGTTTTAATTTCCGCGAAGATGGCGTTAGACCTAAGTACTACGAAAATAAGGACGATGCACTTTTAATGAGCAGAATCGTTACTTTAGAAATGAAACCATTAGATTTGGACTAATATGAAAGACGGAAAAATCATTACAATGGGAATTGAAAGTTCCTGCGATGAAACAGCAATCGCTATATTGGCAAATGGACAGGAAGTTTTGTCTAATGTTATTTCTTCGCAGATTCCTGTTCATGCAATTTATGGAGGCGTTGTGCCTGAAATTGCTAGCAGACATCATTTGAATAACATTCCTTTTGTATATCAGCAGGCCCTAGATGAAGCGGGTCTTACCATAGATGATGTTGATGAAATTGGTGTAACTGCAGGCCCTGGCCTTGCAGGTGCGCTGCTTATAGGTACAGCTTTTGCAAAATCTGTTGCAATGGCTGCAAATAAACCGCTTATAGGTGTTCATCATATTCAAGCTCATACACTGGCAAATCTTATAGAACATCCAGACTTAAAACCACCATTCCTTGCACTTGTTATGTCTGGTGGTCATACGCATCTTTTCGAAGTAAGAGATTATAACGAATTTAAGATTTTGGGTTGCACTCAGGATGATGCAGTAGGTGAAGCTTACGATAAGGTGGCAAGAACTTTAGGCCTTCAGTATCCTGGCGGCCCTAAGGTAGATGCTCTTGCAAAAGAGGGTAATCCTAAAGCTATAGAATTTAAGAGAGTATATCTTGAAAAAGGATCTTTAAACTTCTCTTTCTCCGGAACCAAAACAGCAGTAATTAATTATCTTCACAAGGAAGAACAAGCAGGAAGAAAGGTTAATGCTGCAGATGTGGCAGCATCTTTCCAGGAAGCTGTTGTAGATGTTCTTGTAGATAAGGCTATGCTTGCATTAGATGTTTCCGGATACGACGGACTTGCTGTTGCTGGCGGTGTAGCTAGCAATTCAAGAATAAGACAAAGATTAAAAGAAGCGTGCGAAAAGCGCGGTGCAAAATTCTATATTCCATCCCCAATTTACTGTACAGACAACGGTGCCATGATAGCCGTTGCTGCCTATCATAAGGCAAGACAGGGACATTTTTCAACTCTTAATTTGGATTGTTTCCCTGGTCTTAACATCGAAACTCAGCTTTACAAGCTTGAAGAATAGCGGAGAGAAACAATGAAAGCAAACGAATGTGCTCAGAAATTATCTAAAGAAGTATCCAAGATTTATATTGGAAAAGAAGATAAGATTAAGCTTATTATCATGTCTGTTTTTGCCGGAGGCCATGTGCTTTTAGACGACCTTCCTGGTAGCGGAAAGACAGTTCTTATTAAGACAATTTCAAGGGCTTTAGGCTGCGACTTCCAAAGAGTTCAGTTTACACCAGACCTTCTTCCTTCAGATATTGTCGGTATGACAATCTTTGATAGAAACACAAATCAGCTTAAGCAGGTTAAGGGTCCTGTGTTTACAAACATTCTTCTTGCTGACGAAATAAACCGTGCAATTCCACGTACACAGGCTGCACTTCTTGAAGCAATGGAAGAACAGCAGGTTACAATTGATAATACAACTTATGCACTTCCTAAGCCATTCTTTGTAATGGCTACAGAAAACCCTGTAGAAAGAGAAAGTACATTCAAGCTCCCTGCAGCGCAGATGGATAGATTCTTTGTACGTCTTACTTTGGGTTTCCCTGCAAAGGAAGAAGAAGTTTTAATGCTTACAAATCTTGGCGACGAAATTGATTTCTCTGTGGTCGAGGCTATCACAAATCCAGAAGAACTTATGCAGATTAGAGCTGAAATTCAGGATGTAATTGTAAGCGATAATGTTAAAAACTATATCGTTGATCTTGTTAATGCAACAAGAGAAAACGAATTCTTAAGAATGGGTGGTTCGCCAAGAGCTTCTCGTTGTCTTTATCAGGGAGCAAAGGCTCTGGCCGCAATAAACGGTAGGGATTATGTAATTCCTGAAGATGTTGCAGAGATTTTTGTTCACATTCTTTCTCATAGAGTAGTTCTTACAAGTGATGCTGTTTATACAGGTAAGGAACCTGCTGAAATTCTCGCATCAATTCTTGAAAACGTAAGTGTTCCGCCAAACGGCAAGGATTACTATGGAAAATAACAGCATATTCACAACAAAAGCCGGCCTAATTGCGCTGGCTCTTTTGACTTTTGCGTCCATTTATTTTGGGCTTGCATTGGCGCAGACTATATTGCTAATACTTTTGGTGTTGGCTATTTTAGCGCCGCTTGTAGCAAAGGCTGCTAGTAGCAAGCTTGATATTTCTATGGCGCAAAATGAAATATGTGCGTTTCCTGGTCAGGAGTTTGAAGTTGAATATCAGCTTATAAATAACAAGTATCTTCCTGTAATTCATTTGGATATGGCTATGGAAGAAAGCTATGCAATAGAGTTTGATCATGCTGCAATTGCTTGGATAATGCCTTTCCAGAAACTCAGTTTTAATCAAAAAGTTAAGGCCGTTGAAAGAGGCGTTGCTCATGTAAACACCTTTGATTTGGTTTCTTCAGATGCCTTCGGTATGTATTCAAATGTAAGTAAATATGTGTCTGCATCTAATGCAAGAATGATAGTTTATCCAAAAATAAAGCGAGCAGATGCTTCGAATCTTGTTAACAAGATGTCCGAACTGGAGAAGTCTAAGCAAGGTTTTTATACGGATAGAACACTGCTTGCTTCTGTAAAGCCATTTACCGATGGCGACGATTACAAGAATGTAAATCAGCGTCTTCTTGCGAAAAATGATGAGCTGTTTACTAACATTTATGAAAAGCTCGCGGCAAGAAGAATATGCTTTATTCCTGATCTTGAAAGTTTCGTTACTAGAACCGAAGAAATTGGCGCTAACGGGTCGTACGTTAAAGTTGAATTTGATAAAGAGGGAATGGAAGATATGATTTCCGAAATAGCATCTTTATCAATGGACCTTATTAAAAAGGATATAGTAACTACCTTGGTTGTGCCTTCTATAGGAAAGCAAGCTCACAGAGTAGTTATCCCGCAGGATATAGAATTTGCTGCACGAACCATACTTACTGCTTTGGCTGAAATAGAATATAACGCAGAAGAGACTTCTTTGCCTGTTTCGGAAATGGCAGACGAGCTTAATATGCTTGGCAAACCTGTTTTGGTTTCAAAACCTGGCGCTGCAGCACTTCTTTCGGATACTCCTGCAGTTGCAGAAGCTTTAGGTATTTTAAGATACGATAAAATATGACAAAAACCGTTTATATAATTAAACAATTGGCATCGGCATGCTTTAGAGCGGCGGCAGTGCAATGGATGTTCTGTGTATTCGCGGGCGGTAATCAGCTTGAGAGTATGCATATGAATTATATTGCAATTGCTGCATTTTTTGCTGTCATGCAGTTTGCATCAGATTTTATTGCATCTAAGGGTGCGTCTTTAACCATTTATGTTATTCTGTCGACGCTAATGATAGTTGGAGGTACATATCTATATGCTCAAACTATGATACTTAGCCCTAATGATATAGATGTTAAGACATTTGCAGCCTTCTACTTTATCATTGCCTGCATAACTGTTTCAGCAAGGGCTTGGCATGGAGACTTAGGAAAAATGCTAAATCGATTTGATACCTTGGCTGTACTCACAGTGGTACTTACTGTGGCTGGACGTCTTCTTCACCTTCCTGCAATAGATGAAAGTATAAGAGTTTGTGTTATTACTCTTTGCATTTGTCTGTTTGCGGCAATGGTTGAGAAGACTGAGCAATCTAATGCGGTTCAGGCATCATCACCTATGCGCGGAAGGATTCTTTTAGGCGGAGTATTCGCTTTATTTGCGGGGCTTGTATATCTGATAGTATCTTATGCTGGAAGTGGCGCTAAAAGCGTGGCAGAAGCTGTTGTCTGGCTTGGAAAAGCTGTTCTTGCTGGAATAGTAGGCATAGCTGCATTTATATTATCGCAGTATATGCGCTTTATGAGATGGATAGATAGTCTTACTCCTGATAAGGAGCCTATATATGCACCTCCTGGAGGCACGTCGATGGAGCTTCCTGAAGAGGTGACTGAGGAACTTACATTTAGTTCTCCATTGTGGTTTAAGTTTTTTATTGTTGCATTAATACTTGCCATAATCATCGCTGTTCTTTATAGACTTAGAAATGTAAAGCATGTTTCAAAAAAGCGTGTTTTATATCAACCAGTGAGGGTTAAAAGACAAAGCGGTTTTATGGCAGGGCTTAAAGCTGGGTTTAGAAAACTTGCAGCGAATATAAGATTTGCTATTAATAATATTAAGTATAAGAATACAGTGGCAGGGCTTTTGATTAAGTGTGAGAAGAATGTTCCAAAGGATAGAAAGAGGCTTCCAAAAGAGAGCCCACAGGCTTTTTTAAGGCGTTTGGCAGTAGATTATCCGGACAATGAAGAAATACTTGAACACCTTGCAAAACTCGCTGAAATCGAGTTTTATAAAGCATCAAAGCAGCATGTTCCAGTAGAGCTTGCTAAGGCGGTTCGAGCTATTAAATTTTATGATTAAGGAAAAGGCCATTTAATGTTTCCGTAGGGACAATCTGGGATACCGGTTCTTGGTTGTTGCGAGCGCTTGCGCGATGCAAGAACCCCAGAACCGCTGTTGGGCTCCCAGCTTAGCGAGAGCGTGTCCCCGAGGAAATGTTAAATGGTCTTTTGATTAAACCTAAATTAAAAATCGGGCTCCTTGCGGAACCCGATTTTTGTTTGCGATAATTACTTGTTTTCTTCTACGTATTCAACGAGATTCTTTACAAGCTGGAAATGTTCTGCCTGATCATCAGGAATTTCAACACCGAAAGTATCTTCGATTGCCATGATAATTTCTACAGCATCAAGGCTGTCTGCTTCGAGATCTTTCATAAGGTTTGTTTCAGGTGTAATATCAGATGCTTCTGCACCAAGCTGTTCAGCGATAATGTCGCGGATTTGTTCGAATACCATTTGGTCCTCCTACTTCTCTTTTACAGCGCCTATTTCATCACGACGCTTAATAATCATGTTTATTGCGATTCCCATACCCAAGAAGGTGTAGAACAATGGCATTACAGAAACAGTACTGTCATCGACAAGTCCTGATACCAAGAATCCTGTAACTCCGAGGAATGTTCCTGCACCAGCGAATAAAAGGAAGTCGTTTTCTAAGTTTCTCTTCCAGAAGAGTTTAACACTCTGAACGAGATATATTCCATAAAGTGCAACCAGTGCAATAAGGGAGATAACTCCTGTACCAACTGCAGCATGGATATACATATTATGTGGTTTGTCTACGATGAGGTAGAGGTTGTCTGGAGTGTTTCCATTACGTGTCCACTTATATGCATAGTCTTCCTGAGGATATACTGCACAGTAAGTGTCTGCACCTGTACCAATTAAAACAGTTTTCTTTAAAAGAGGGAAGCTTGTTGCCCAAATAGCACCACGGCCTGAACCGAAGTCTGGGTTGTTCTTGAATCCCCAAGTTTCTATCTTAGAAAGCTTTACTGTCTTGGCTGTTTGAGCATCGAAGTAAATTTCACCGTTTCTGCTGATAAAGTTCCATGGGGTGCCTGCTGTGCTTACCTGAATGAAGTAAGTTTCTCCGTCGTAAGCTACGGCAATTGTTGCATAGTCGTAGAAACGTTGGTCGTTAATAGCATACAAACCATCATCAATAGGAATCATTTCAAGAACTGTTCCTTCGCCATCGCAAACGTTTATGCCTGTAATAACATCTCCGTTTGTATCAACAGCGATAATGAGTTCTTCGTTGTTAAGGCTCATTGTAATTGTGTTAGAGCCTGTTTCGATATATTCGATGGTAGGAGCTTTAGCCCCAGGGCCTTTAGCTTCTTCTTTTTGTTCTGTTTCTTCTACTGCAACTTCTGATTTAATACCTAAAACAGATTTTACTGCTCCAGAGATTTCAGGCCACCATCTATCAAGTGTAGCACCCATTACAATTGCAAGAATTACAACGATTATGATGAGAGGCTTTACCCATTTAAGGAATTGCTTGTTGAATACAATAATTGCAAGTATTGCAGCAACACCGATACCAAGGTAACCACCGGAAGACTGAGATCCGATAAGGTTAAATGTGAGAAGTGCAACAAGTACTCCTAAAACAATCTTCTTTACAATGCTTGAGCTCTTGTCATTAATTGCTCTGATGAAGAGCATAGTGTAAAGAGGAACAAGAAGTGTAAGGTAGAAAGATACATAGTTGATGTTGTATACAGTCTGGTAAATTTCTTTATTGTTGAATGTGAACTTTAAATAAAGTTCGCCCTGAGCAGCTGCTGCTTCAATTTGCTGCCATGTTGTTGTTCCGTCTGTAAGTAACTGATTTGGTACAAGCAGCTTCTGTCCAAGAACTGTTCTAAAGAAGTCGTGGTCTAAAGCCTGAGTAAGACCAATTATTGAAAGAATAGTTGCGCTGATAGCTATAGGAATAACTACTTGCTTTATATTTTCTTCTGTGTTTACGCTGTTGATTATGAGCATAAGCATAATCATGTAACAAAGAAGAGGAATAGTTCCTTCAAAACGGTCGTTCCAACCCCAAAGTGCAAATTCCTTATACTTGGAAAATGCATACGACAGAATTACAAACAGGGAATAAACACCCATAGGAATGTAAGCGTAGCAACGCTTAACTGCAAGGGATTGGGTGGTAATCCTGAAAAGTATCATAAGTAGGGCTATTACTGCAGCTACACATATGAGTACCATTTTATCGTAACTAAAGAAGTCGGTTATGGTGTCTGTGTCAGAGCCTGTAGTCCAGAAAAACTGGGTCATAGGTCTGGTATATGTATGCATTCTTACAACAAGAATTACAAGTGCCGCAAAACATGCAATAGGGATCATATGAAGAAGGCTCGCGCTTTGATCGATGCTTGGAGCATGGCTCATAGAGAGCAAGTATTCACCACTGTGATCTTCAATTTTCTTTTTGATTTTTGCCATTTTTATCCTCCGGCAATAATATAAAAAATAACTATATTATTATATAGAGAGAATCAAAATAAAGCAAGCGAATAAAGATTACATTATTTTACAGTAATAAGAATTAATAAAAATTCAAAGACATTTTATATCAAATTTAGTATAATAACTTAGTATGAGTAAAACACGTAAACTGACAACTTCACAGTTAGCCCTTGTATTGGCTTTTATGACATTAGGATCTAAGGCTCTAGGCTTTTTTAGAGATCTTCTTATGGCCAATTATTACGGTGCTACTTTTATAACAGATGCGTATACAATGGCCGTCTCTATTCCAAACAATCTCCTTGCCGGAATTGTTGGAGCTGCAGCTACTGCCTATATACCTGTACTTTCCAAAAAGATTGAAGATGAAGGCAACGAGTCCGGAAATATATTTACAAGCCAGATTATAAACCTGCTTTTGGCCGTAACTGGTATTGTAATGGTTTTGGGTTGGATATTTGCAGAGTCTTTAGTGCACATTTTCGCACCAGGCTTTGTTAACGAAACGTTCGCACTTACCGTCTATTATCTTAGGGTTGCTTTTGTAATGGTATTTTTCAGCGTTACAACGGGCATCCTTGGTTCTTATTTAGAGTATAAAGCCCTTTTTGTATTATCAAACGCTACAGCTTATCTTCAAAATCTTTGCATCATTGCCTCAATTATTTTGAGTGCAAAGATGGGGGCGCCAAAGCTTATGATATACGGTATCACTTCCGGCTATTTGGTGGCATCTATAGGCAAGCTTATCATTGCAAAACGAGTTGGATATAAGCACAAATTGACGCTTAATTTCACGCAGCCTGTAAAGGAAATCTTGGTCCTTGCAATCCCGGTTTTCATCGGCGGCAGTGCGTCTGAAATTAATGCATTGATAGATAAATTCCTTGCGTCTACGCTTCCTGAGGGTAGTGTGTCTGCGCTTCAGTACGGAAACCTTTTTAGTATACTTATTTCTTCGCTTACTATTAGCGTTTTTGTAACGATTATTTATCCAAGACTTGCTCAGGCTTTTGCGCAAAATGATTTTGAACGTATCAGTGATATTTCAGAAAGAGGAATAAACCTTATTGCGCTTTTAATGGTGCCTTGTACTCTTGGTGCTTTGGCATATGCAAGCCCTGTAATTCAGGTTGTATACGAAAGAGGTGCTTTTAATGAGTCGGCGACAGCCCTTACTGCATCGGCATTTTTCTATTATTCCATTGCAATGGCCTTTACTGCAGCAAGAAGCTTTTTCGATAGAATATTCTATTCGGTTCATGACACCGTAACACCAATTAAGT
>JAKSSI010000026.1 GCA_024403175.1 Clostridia bacterium | reverse complement strand
AAGAGCAATAGCAGCTGGAACTTCTGTAATGTGAAGGATGATAATTAAGATACCGAAGATGAGGTAAAGACCTGCCATGAATGGAGCAAGGATACCGCATACTTCGCCGATTCTCTTAATACCACCGAAAATTACGATAGCTGTAAGAATAGCAACTACAACACCTGTAATAATCTGTGGAACGCCAAATGCTGTGTGTACAGCGTCTGCCATAGAGTTTGTATCAACTACAGCAGAGATGAAGATACTGAAGAATAAGAACAGTACTGCTACAATCTTACCAAGCCAGTTAGCCTTAAGACCTCTTGCACAATAGTAGAAAGGACCAGATACGAGTGTACCGTCATCTGCCTTTTCTCTGTACTTAAGACCAAGAGCAATTTCTGCAAACTTTGTTGCCATACCTACAAGTGCAGCAACCATCATCCAGAAAAGTGCACCAGGGCCACCTGCTACGATAGCAGTAGCAACACCTGCTACATTACCTGTTCCTACTACGGCAGATACAGATGCCATAGCAGCCTGGAAAGGTGTAATTTCACCTTCGGCTGTTGGAGCTGCAGCTTCCTGAGCTCTTGCATCCTTAAATGCCTTTACATATGTTCTGTTGATAAGGAAGCCCCAGTTTCTAAACTGAACGCCGCCGAGTTTTACTGTGAGATAAATACCTACGAGTAAAATAAGGATAATTGTTGGAGGACCCCATACGAAGTCATTAATTTTACCGTTTATGGTTTCGAGTAATTCCATTTGCGATTACCTTTTCTTTTAAAATACTAAAGCGATAACGAATAGAGTCTATTCAACAACCAGGATTGTATCAAGATTTACATCTGATGGTCCGTGGATATGTCCTTTTCTAAGTCTTACTTCTTCAAGGTATTCCCAAACATCGTCGGACATTCTTTCGCCCTGATAGATGAGTGGAATTCCTGGTGGGTAAGGTGCAATATATTCTGCTACAACCATGCCCTTGCAATCAGCCCAGTTAACTCTCTTCTTCTTTCCGAAGTAAGCCTGTCTTGGTGTAATAACAAATTCAGGCTGAGAAGGAAGCTGTCTTGCCTTTGGAAGTGGCTGACCGTCTGCAAATCTCTTTGCAATATCTTCAAGAGCTGCAACGAGTTTATCAAGATCTGCCTTTTCGTTTGCGAATGTAACGATAGCAAGTGCGTTTCTGTAGTCTGCAAGTTCTACGTCGCAGCTATATTCGTCGAAGAGCATCTTCTTAAGATCAAAACCAGTAATACCAATTGCGCTTGCGCTGATTGTAAGTCTTGTTTCGTCGAGCTTGTTAATACCAGCTTTTCCTTCAAGATCTTCCTTTGTAGCACAGCTGAGGCCTTTAATGTTATTGATTCTTACTCTTGCATCTCTTGCAAGTTCAAGAGCTGTATCAATCATCATCTGGCCTTCTGTAGCCATGTAATGTCTTGCCATATCAAGAGATGTCATAAGAAC
Source organism: Clostridia bacterium (assembly GCA_024403175.1). Next base: position 9,339 of record JAKSSI010000026.1, on the reverse strand, counting down.
ATAAGATGGGCTTGTGCTCTGTACAAGGTGAAGGTTTGCTTCAAGTCTTGCACGGTCTACAAGGCTGCTCTTTACATGAATCATAGAGCTCTGTGTAAAAGATCCTGTTACCTTATGAATACTCTGAACTGCAATGTCTGCACCAAGAGCAATAGCGCCGCCTGGAAGCTTATCGGAGAAGTAGCAGTGTGCACCGTGAGCTTCGTCTACCATTAAAATTGCATTGTGCTTGTGGCAGATTTCAGCAAGTGTTTTAATGTCGGATGCAACACCGTAGTAAGATGGGCTTACTACCATCATGCCCTTGCAGTCTGGATTTTCTTCAAACATCTTTTCTGCCTGCTGTGCAGAAATTCCTCCCTGAAGCCCCCATTCGGATTCAATCATAGGAGCAATGTAAACTGGCTTTGCACCGCTTAAGATAAGACCCATTAATGCAGACTTATGAGCATTTCTTGGAAGGCAAATCTTCTGTCCTTCGAAAGCTGTTGTCATAACTGCAACCTGGTTTCCGCATGTGCTTCCGTTTACAAGGAAGTGTGTGTAATCGGAGCCCCAAAGTTCTGAAGCTAAGTTCTCAGATTCTTTGATAGCGCCGGATGCGTTGTGTAAGTCGTCGCAAAGAGGAGTTTCAGTAAGGTCGAATCCGAAAATCTTATCGCCTACAACGTTTCTCCATTTTGGGTTGATACCCTTTTCGTATCTGTGACCCGGAATTCTGAAATATGCTGGTCTTTTCGCATCATATTCCATAATCGCGTCGAATAAAGGTGTTTTATTCTGATCCATGATCTACTCCTCATCTACATAGATGCGCGGAACTCGTTTTGAAATTCTGCACACTATCTCATCAACATTATCTTCAAGCATTGTAGCCATATCAAGAATTCCAAAGAGCGAACCTAACAGTTCAACTTCATCGCCTCTTTCTACGCCTTCAATGTCTGTTACATCTACCATGAACTGGTCCATGCATACGCGGCCAATTATTGGAGCCTTCTTACCTCTAATTCCTACAAAGCCCTGGTTTGAAAGATGTCTGCTATAGCCATCTGCGAAGCCGATTGGAATTGTAGCAATTCTTGTTTCTCTTTCAGCAGTGAATGTAGCTCCATATCCTACCTGAGTTCCTGCTGGAATAGTTTTAACCATAGCTACATAAGTGCGCCACGTCATAACTTCTTCAATGCCAGAAGCCTTCCAAGCATCTTCGTCTACAGGGCAAAGGCCAAAGATTGCATCTCCGGCTCTTGTGCTATCTAAATAAGTTTCAGGTCTTAAGATAAGAGACGGACTGTTTGCTGTGTGAATAAACGGAATATCCACACCTGCATTTCTTAAAATCTCTATAGTCTTAAGGAATGCTGCAAGCTGCATATCAGTCTTTGGATTATCCATTTCATCTGCACACATATAATGTGTAAATGCACCGGTAATCTTCACGTTGGATAATGCAGCAATTTTCTTAACAGGTTCTACAGCTCTTTCGTCTGCAGGAAAACCTAATCTGCTCATTCCTGTATCAATCTTGATGTTTATAGGAGCAATAACTCCAGCCTCTTTTGCAAGAGCGTTAAGACTTTCTGCTCTTTCTACATCAAAGATTGTCTGTGTAATGTTATATTTAATAAGCTTATCTTGCTGGTCGTCTATGGTGTCGCCCAAGATAAGTATCATTTCATCTTTTGCACCGGCTTCTCTTAAAGCCTTTGCTTCTTCCCAACAGGAAACTGCATAGCGCTTAATTCCAAAATCCTTAAAGGTTTGGAATACGCCAGGAATTCCGTGGCCGTAAGCATCGCCCTTAACAACCATTATCATGTCGCAGCCTTCTGGGAGTCTTGCTTTTGCTCTATTTAAATTTCTCTTAAGTCTGTCAAGATGAACAACAGCTTCAGTTCTCTGTCTAGCCACAATTACTCCTTAAGGAGGCCTGTTGCCTCGTTGAATTCATTGATAAGCTTATCAAGCTTTTTAGATGCCTTATGTACTGCATCCCAAGTATGTTCTGTGTCATACCAAAGAGCATTAAGTTCAGAAACTGTCTTGCCCTGCTGTTCAACCCAAGTGAAGTACTTAAGATTATGAACGCGCTTTCTATCCTGATATGTAAGTTCTCTCATGTTGTCTGTCTTAAGGCCAAGCATGTGAACGTTGTGGTCGATAGCAGCCTGCATTACAGAGTATGGACCATGCTCTGCGTTAAGTTCTTCAATTCTGCTCTGATACATTGCAGCAGAGTCTGTAAGAACTGTAACGAGTACATCGTGTTCTGTAAGTTCATAGTACTTAGCCATCTTGATGCAGCAGAGTACGTTTGCAATACCGGAAATACCAAGCCATGTAAGCTGCTTAATCTGCTTAGCAGAAAGCTTGAGTTCTTTCTTTAAGTATTCCTGACCCTCTTTTGTATTGAAGAGTCTTAAAAGTTCCTGTGAATCGTTATCATCAATATCGATTACCATATCGGAATTCTTTACGTTATGAATCCATGGAATGTGCTTGTCGCCAATACCTTCGATTCTGTGGTAACCGAAACCATTTTCTAAAATTGTTGGGCACTGGAGAGCTTCGCCAACTGCAAGCTTAGCCTTTGGATATACATCCTTAACCTTGTCTCCTGCAGAAAGAATTCCAGAAGAGCCAGATGTAAGGGCTACGCCTGCAAAGTTGTCACCCTTCTTCTTAACTGCTTCGAATACTTCGCACATTGCTGTGCCGGAAACATTGTAGTGCCACATTGGATTTCCCATATCTTCAAACTGGTTTAAGATCTGGTACTTTGGATCTGCCTTGAGTTCCTTTGTCTTTGCGAAGATTTCAGCAACGTTGCTTTCTCCGCCTGGAGTCTTAATAACTTCTGCGCCAATGCTGGCAAGCCAGTCAAATCTTTCCTTACTCATTTCTTCAGGAAGAACGGCTACGCCAACTGCACCAAGAAGTCTTGCATTGAATGCGCCACCTCTGCAGTAGTTACCTGTAGATGGCCATACACTCTTATGCTTTTCTACATCAAGCTGTCCTGTAACAAGTCTTGGAGCAAGGCAACCAAAGCTTGCGCCTACCTTGTGGCAACCTGTTGGAAACCACTTACCAGGCATTGCATAAATTCTTGCCTTAACACCTGTAACAGCAGATGGTATTTCAATAAAATTAGGGGCGTCATTAAATAATCCGCCCCTATCTTTCTGTTCGTTCTTCCATGAGATTCTGAAAAGATTAACAGGGTCTACAGCTTGCATGGATGTCTTTGCAAGTCTGTCCTTTATCTTCTGAGGAATTAAATCCGGATTTTGCATTTGTGCAATAGTTGGAATGATGATTCCCTGCTCTTTTGCCTTTGCGATGTTGTGAGCAAGGCCTTCTTTGTTAATCTTAAAATCAATCATAGTGTCCCTCTCTATTTAATTGTTACTCCCATTCCTTAATGCCTTCGAGAATCTTAGCTTCTGGTCTGCGCTTAGGATTAATATTTATTTCAACTCTGTTTACGATAGCTGTCATAATTGCAGCAAGAACAAAGTAAACAACAGCTGTTGCCACTAATGGGAAGAATGGTTCGTAAGTTCTAGATCTTACGAGGTCGGAAATCTTTGTAAGGTCCATTACAGCAATGTAACCTACGATAGATGTTTCCTTAATGAGTGTTACGATTTCATTCTTGTAGATTGGCAGGAAGTGCTGAGCTGCCTGTGGAAGAAGAATCTTAAAGAATGAAAGTGTATCGCTATAGCCAAGTGCTGTAGCAGCTTCGTACTGACCCTTATCAACTGCATTGAAACCTACACTGAGCATGTCGAACATAGAGCATGCAAAGATAAGTGTGAAGCCGATTACAGATACCCAAAGGCCTGTAAGCTTTGTGCTTCCGAATACAATGTAGTAAAGAATCATAAGGAGAAGTACTGTTGGCATTCCCTGGATAAGCCAGAGGAAGAATTCAGTAATCTTGTTAGCAATCTTACCGCCCCTTCTGCAAAGCATGTAAACTGCGAAACCAAGAATTGTTCCAGCTACGATAGAGAAGAGTGTGATAAGGAGTGTTTCTCCAATACCGCTTACAAAGAGCTTCCATCTATCTTCCTTGATGAAAGTCTTGTTGAAGCTTCTGATTAAAGAATCGAAGAATCCGATATCTTCCTTTTCATCGCCGAGTACGATAACAAGAATTGGGCAGTCATAGTATGTATCAGAAAGTACTGCGCCTTCTTCTCTTTCATCGCTTACTACGATGTTCATACCGAAGTCGTACTTACCAGCCTTGCAGCCTGTAGCAATAGCATCGAATTCGATAGCCTTAAAATCTGCCTTGTAGCCATATTCACGGCAGAAACGGAGCATAAAGTCTACGTCAAAACCTGTGAATTCGCCGAAGCTATCATAGGAGAATGGTTCGTATCCGCCTTCGATAGCGATAGTAACTGTTCCGTTTTCACCGGAGCCGTTTGTTAAATCACACTTAGATGTATCTGGGTCGAAGTTCTTAATCCAGTAATCATAAATTTCTGCCATTGTGCCGTCTGCTTTCTTGGCAGCAATGAATTCATTGATTTCAGCAAGATACTTGTCCTGGTTTGGATTGTTACCAACCATTACAGCGTACTCTGCGATACCTGCGTATTCATCGAGTGGTTCGAGTTCTGGGTGGTTAGCCTTCTGAACATAGAAGCTTACTTCTTCGATAAGGTATGCGCTAATCTTGTACTTAAGAAGAGCAAGCATGGAGTCGTTAGGCATCTTGTAATACTGCCAGTGTGCGTTTGGAACGCGGTCGAACATCATCTCTTCATAGAGTACGGCTTCCTGTACACCAAGATTCTTTCCATCAAGTTCTGTTACAGGAGTATCTTTTGCAAAATCTGCAGCAAAAGCTGTAGCTACAGATGCGAGTACAAATGTTAATGCCAAAAGAAGGGCAAAGGATTTTCTCATTAAGTTTTTCATTTATTTATTCCTCCTCAACCCACTTAAATACAAGGCTTACCTTATGGTCATAAGGTGCGTCTGCTTCGGTTAAAGTAATTTCCTTAAATGTTGTAGTAGATTCTTCTAAGATGGACTTAAACAGAGCGTTGTCGGATTCCTTTGGATCGTAATAAGCTCCCTTGTACTTGATATCAAGTGCAAGTGTGTCCTGCTTTTCAGAGTAGTCAATGAAGAATGCAATTTCAGGATCTTCTTCAAGGCCCATGAGATTGTTCATGCAAATTTCTTCGATTGCCATCTGAACCTTAGAAATACGAGAGTTTTCGATAAGAAGCTTTTCAGCATACTGCTGAAGTTCGTCGTAAACTGTTTCGAAATCGAAATCGTTGCTTTCAATCTTATAGTTAAGAGATGTAAGTCTTTGTACAAAACGAAGTGTCTTGTTTCTCTTTGGATGATCGAAGATTTCCTTTGGAGTTCCTTCTTCGTAGATTCCGCCGCCATCCATAAAGAATACACGGTTAGAAATCTTTCTAGCAAAATCCATTTCGTGAGTAACAATCATCATAGTTGTTCCTGTCTTTGCAACCATTCTGATTACGGACTGTACTTCGCCGATCATGCTTGGATCGAGCGCGGAAGTAGGTTCGTCGAAAAGGATAATTTCTGGATCGATAGCAAGAGTACGAGCAATAGCAATTCTCTGCTTCTGACCACCGGAAAGTTCGTCTGGATATGAAAGAACCTTAGATGAAAGACCTACCTTAGAAAGAAGATCCATAGCTTTGTCGTAAGCTTCCTGACGGCTTCTTCCAAGGAGTGTAATCTGCGGATTCATAATGTTTTCAATTACTGTAAGATGACCGAAGAGGTTAAAGGACTGGAATACCATGCCCATCTTTTTTCTTACTTCATTAAGATCGCAACCCTTTGCAGTAATATCCTCGCCATTTACCAAAATCTGTCCTGATGTTGGTTCTTCAAGCATATTAATGCAACGCAAAAGGGTGGACTTACCTGTACCGGAAGGTCCAATTACGGCGATGATGTCGCCGTCGTTAATTGTTACGCTTACATCTTTAAGAGGCGTAACATTTTCATACTCTTTTGTTAAGTTCTTGAGTTCAATCATTTCTACTCTTTCCTATAGTCAGTACTTAGATTTTGCTGTTTTTTCCAAAAATCTCAAATAGCTCAGGCGCAAAGCACTGAGCTATCTTATTACATATTATAAACTACCAAGGTTTTTGTTTTAGAAGCAACGTCCTTCCCTGCGGAACTCCTCATACCCGCAGAAACCTTAAAGTATTCGATTTTTCTCATTTTGGAATTATCAGCTCCACCACGGTACCCCCGCTACTGTGCGGGAACCTCGTCTTATTTCAGGTATTGGCGCCTTAATCGGTCGTGCGCCCCTGAGAGAGAATACTTACTCTCCTTAATACTGTTTTTTCAACACATACGTTGAATGCTTATACAAAACTTTTTTGTGTGTTAAGTATAAGGCATAAAAAAACCCTTGTCCACCTTAAATTGGACGAGGGTTTGTTAACATTTTAACAGATCTAAAATCCAGCATTTTGCCAGCACAAGATAGCCTTTCCATAGGCTTCTGCCTTGGCGCTTTCTTCTTTGAAGCTGAGAATAACCTTTATATATTCTTTTTGTCTTAACGCTTAGAATTCCAAGGCTTTTGTGCTCTTTAAGAGCCTCTTTTATAGCCTCAACGCTAAGATCCTTAGCATCGATTTCAGTATATGCATTGCCCACTTCGTCTTTGCAGTGAGCATCAGAGCCGCCGGTGGTAAATAGCCCGTATTTTTCAGCGTATTCTTCGGCCTGCTTTTTGGCATCAGGATTCTTCATCCAGGCGCGGCCATTTGCAATTTCTACGCCGTCTGGCTGGGTCTTAAGATCATCAGGATTAAAATCTTTTGCCACGCTATGCGCAAACGGATGAGCAATTGTAGCAAGACCGCCAGCTGCATGAATTCTATCTATAGCCTCCTCTATGCTTGGATTGTTTTTAGGGTCGTAGCCATCAGCAAAAAGGCTTTTGTCTACGCCAATTCCAAGCACGTGGGCATTCTTGCAACTCATCTCACTTCCGTTTATAAGAAGCACGCCGTCTATAAACTTTGGAGCCTCAAGTGCAGTGGAATTGTGGTCGCAAATACAAACAGCATCAAGGCCCCTTGCCTTTGCTGCAGCCGCAATTTCTTCTAGACTTGAAAGTCCATCGCGCGAATATTCAGAATGTACGTGAAAATCTATCTTCATAATTTACCAAATACATATTTGATTGCAGGCTTTATATCGCCCCACTCGAAAAGTCCGCCCCTAACTTTAGGGTTTAAAGCATCTTTAATAGCCTCGCCCGGGGCGACCCTTAAGTCTGCCATTAGATAATGCATCTTAACATTTAAAGCTTTTTCCTTTGGGCTTTGCGGCATATTTAAACTTGCTTCGTACCATGACAAAGAGAAACCACTCTTAGCACAGCGTGTTAAAGGATATGTACCCCAAACTCTTGGGTTTGCTTCAAGAAGATAATAATTACCATCCATCTTCTTAAACTCAAACATGCAAACACCGTTTAAATTTAGATGCTTTACTATCTTTTCGCATTCTGCAAGAAGCGCAGGCTCTACGATGCTTTCGCAGCAAGTAGATGGGCCACCTGTTTTAGGATACTCCCTTAAACGCTTATGCATAATGCAGTTTAAAATTTCGCCATTCTTGCAAATAACTGAGCAGCCATAGCCATCTCCATTAATATACTGCTGAATGATAGGTGTTTCGCCACCGCAGGCATCTTTAAAAAATGCTACAGCTTCATCAAGCTGCGCCTTATTTTCAACAATGCGGTATCTATCCCATGCCTTAAGGCCAAAGCGCTCACCAAAAGCTGGCTTAACAACAAGCTTTGAATTTACATCTGCATCTGGCCCATATTCACCCGGCACTAAAACGCCAAGTTCTTTGGCTAAAGAATGCAGTCTTTCTTTATTGTTTAAAAGATCTAAGTTTTCTCTTGTAGGAATACAAAGAGCCGCTACTCCGCCAAACAGAGCCCTCTTATCCACCAGCATATTTAAAGTAAAAGACCCCGCAGGAATAAGAACAGGCTTTTGCCCGTACTCCGACAGAGTCTTCTTACAAAGGGCATAAAGGCCCTCTTCGTACCTATCTTTTTCTATAAAATGCTTCTCGGAAACATACTTGCTGTAAAAACCAAGAGGCGCGCTTTCGTTATTGCATTCTACTGCAATTACATACACTCCAGCCTGAGCTAAATCTCTGATAATAGCTAAAGACATTCTAAAACGCACATCTGTAATTATAGCAACTTTCTTTTCCTGCATTCTAACTGCCTTTATTATTAATCTTTGAATAGAATTACGCTGGCATCCTGAACGCCACCGGCTCTTTCTCTGAGTACTTCTTCTACTGTGCGTCCCTGGAACACCGGAGCTTCCGGCGCAGGCTGTTCAGCAGGTTCTTCGTCGCCAAAATCTATGGCTACTGCATCAGAAACATTTTCTGCAAGAGCAGCTTCAACATCAGATACAAAAAGATCTTCTATTAATGTAGCATCAGAAACTTCTATATTCTTTGGTGCTTCTGGCTCAGCGCTCTGCTGTATTTCAGTTTCAGCCTCAGCTTCGGCTTCAGCCTTAGCTTCCGCCTGCTTGCGCTTCTTTTCCTCTATGACTGTCTTAAGCTCGTCTTTAAGCTCTGCTTCCTCATAGGCTTTTGCCACCTTAAACAAATCTCTAATGTTTAAAGCGAAAATAATAGCCAGCGGAATAATGATAACTGCACCAAAGCATAAAGGATTAGACATAAGTCTAATAAACAATCCGATGAAGTAAGATATGAAAATTACCTTACCTATTAATTTATCGGCTGTAACTTTGTACTTATCTGCAATTACGTTGTTATCGCCCTTGGTTGTAAAAACCGGCGACCCACTTGCAGCAGTATCAATAGACATAACTCTATGGGTATTTGCGTAACCATCAATTGTTGGGTCGGAGGAGACAAAGGTAATGATATCTCCTGTTTGAATGGTGCTTGGGTCTACCTTCTTTACCAGAATCATGGAATCAGTTTTAATTGCTGGCTCCATACTCTGAGACATAACGCGGAAAATGCTGAATCCCATAATAGATGGATAAGATTCACCTCTTGAAAGAACAACACTTCCTATAAGCACCAAGGATGCAGCAATTATAAGAACGCAAATAGCATTTATAATTTTAGTTAATACTTTTGCCATTACTTGTTTTTCTTTTCGATTTTCTTTTCTTCGTGGCGTAGAGCCAAGTACTGAATAAAGTTGAGATTCAGAGTCTGCTGAATCTTTCTGATTGCATTTTTCTCAACATTCTTTGCAGCGTGTTTAAGCTG
>JAKSSI010000025.1 GCA_024403175.1 Clostridia bacterium | reverse complement strand
CGTGAAAAGGCTATGCAGCGTGCGCTTATACAGTACAAAAAGCCTGAAAATTACGACCTCGTAAAAGAGGCGCTTCTAAAGGCTAAGAGGGAAGACCTTATAGGCTATGATAAGCAGTGCTTGATTCCTCCAAGACCTTGGAAGAACAATGGGTCGCAGAACAAGAATTCTGCAAAGGGTAATTTCCAGGGCAAGAATTTTAAGAAAAAGAAATGAGTAAAGAAATAAACATATTTCCGGACTACTACGGCGAGTTTTCTTGCATTGCCAATAAGTGCAAGCATAATTGCTGCATAGGCTGGGAAATAGACATAGATGAAGACAGCTTGGCTAGGTATAAGGCCGATGGCATTCCTAATATTGTAGATGTAGAAGGGGATCTTTCACATTTTCAGTTAGTGGGCGCGGACCGTTGTGCCTTCTTAAGAGAAGATGGGCTTTGCAATTTGATTTTGGACCACGGCGAGGATTATCTTTGCCAAATTTGTACAGACCATCCGCGTTTTAGAAATTACTGGACAGGCATAGTTGAAACTGGCCTTGGGCTTTCCTGCGAAGAGGCTGCAAGAATTATTTTGGGTCGCACGGAGCCTTTGAAGTTTGTAGCAGAAGAGGGCTCAGATTTAGATGCTGCGATTGAGGCTCTTCCAGAAGATGAAGACTATTTATGGTTTTTAAGAGAAGGTCTTTTGGCTCAGGCTGCTGAGATTCCTGATTCAATGACGGCTCGTCTTACAGAGTATTTTATATTTAGGCAGCTTCCGGATGCTCTCTACGACGGTCTTTTGGATGAGCGCATTCAGTTTATCAGAGACAGTGTAAATACGATTACAGAGCGCTGGGACAGCCTTGAAAATCCAAGCTTTGAAGCAATGGTGGAAATAGCAAGAGCTTATTCTGCCGAGATTGAATACAACCCAAGCAAGCTAAGAGAAATCTTAGAAAGCTATTCAGTATAAAAGGACACAACTTGAGAAAAATGACTCTTAGGGAAATGATTTTCCTTGCAGTTGCCTGCGACATAGGTATTGCTGCAAAGAAGATTATTGCTCCTTTGGCAAACTTAATAACAGACAATCTTCACATACCAGGAGGAATAGGTACAAGTTTCTCCCTTATGTTCATATTGATTGCATTGCTTATCTACCCACGCTTTGGAAATGCTACTCTTATGAGTATTGTTCAAAGCGGCGTGGCATTTTGCATTGGGTCGATAGGCTCTATGGGAGCATTGGCACCAATAGGATATATTGTGCCAGGTCTAGTAATGGATATCACAAACACTTTTCTTAGAAAGGCTGGCGCAAGTGAAAGTGCCATAGCTTTAGCAAGTTCGATTTTGGCATCAATTACGGCTGCGATTACGGCGAATATAATCGTATTTAGGCTGTGGGGGCTGATACTGTTGTTGTACCTTACAGTAGCCGCTTTAAGCGGTGCAGTATGCAGCTTTATAGCCGTAAACCTAGCAGAAAGACTTAGAAACACAAATATGGTGGCTTATCATGACTAAGAAAACAGTTTTAAAAGTGATAGCCGCCTTACTTATTTTGGTACTAATTCTTGGCGGCGCGTACGAACTAATTCGCGAAAAAGTGCCAGAAGGCAGTATTTGTTTAAAGTACAAAAACGAAAAGTTCTATTTTCAGCTCGATAGAATGCAACTTCGCCAGTATTCCGGCACGACCCTAAATTTGGCCCACGCGACTAAGACGGTCGAGGGCATGGGTTGCGAACTAAAAGAGGTTTTGGCTTTTGCTGGAATTGATTTGGCAGGAGTTAAAGGTGCAAAGATAGTGTCGTCAGACAATTTTTCTGCAGAGTTTGGCGCAACGGAGATTAAAGAAGATGGCAAGGTGCTACTGCTTCTAGATAAAGACGGTAGTGTCTTCAGTGTAGTATTCAACGACATATATTACAGCAAGCGTAAAGTTAAAAACGTTGAAATTATAAATGTTTACTAGACATTTTAAGTATGAAAGACATCAAAAATATATGATATACTTAAATGTCATAAATTGTTTAATAATTTTACCAAGTTGGCCGAAAGCCAAAAGGAGATATAGATATGAATTACAATGAAGAATCCATCAAGCTTCACTCCGCAAATCGCGGTAAGCTTGAAACAGTGTCTATGGTTAAGACTGAAAATGCAGCAGATCTTTCCATTGCTTACACACCAGGTGTAGCTGCTGCTTGCAAGGAAATCGTAGCAGACCCCGCAAATGTTTATAAGATGACTCTTAAGTCTAGAACAGTTGCTGTTATTTCCAACGGTACTGCAGTTTTAGGCCTCGGAAACATCGGCCCTGAAGCTGGTCTTCCAGTTATGGAAGGTAAGTGCGTTCTTTTCAAGAACTTTGCTGGCGTAGATGCTTTCCCACTCGTAATTAACGCTCCAACAGTTGAAGAAGTTGTAAACTTCTGCAAGATGGTTGCTCCTACATTTGGCGGAATCAATCTTGAAGATATCAGAAGCCCGGAATGCTTCGAAATTGAAGATACTTTAAGAAAGGAACTCGATATTCCAGTATTCCACGACGACCAGCACGGTACAGCTATCGTACTTCTTGCAGCACTTATCAATGCTCTTAAGGTTGTTAAGAAGAACATTACAGATATTAAGGTAGTTCTTAACGGTCCTGGCGCTGCAGGAACAGCAATCATCAAGATGCTTATGACAGCAGGTGTTAAGGATATCGTTGCAGTAGATGAATTCGGTACAATTTATCCAGGCTGCGAAAGAGTTGAACCACATAAGCAGTGGCTCTCCACAGTAACAAACCCAAGAAATATTCGCGGCGCACTTGCTGAAGCTATTGTTGGTGCAGACGTATTCATCGGTGTATCCAGACCAAAGTGCCTTACAACAGAAATGGTTAAGACTATGGCTGCTGATTCTATCGTATTTGCTATGGCAAATCCAGAACCAGAAATTTATCCAGAAGAAGCAAAGGCTGGCGGAGCAAGAATTATCGCTACTGGCAGATCCGACTTTGCTAACCAGGTTAACAACGTTCTTGGTTTCCCTGGAATTTTCAAGGGCGCATTAAGCGTAAACGCTAAGGACATTAACAATGAAATGAAGCTTGCTGCCGCTTATGCAATTGCAGGCATCTTAAAGGACGAAGAATTAAACGACGAATGTATTATCCCTGCAGCTTTCGACCCAAGAGTAGTTGAAGCTGTATCTAAGGCAGTTGCAGATGCTGCAATCAAGTCAGGAGTAGCAAGAGTTTAATGAAAACTATTACAGAAAAGCAGATTAAGGATGCGGTTGTTGGTATTTGCAAACAGGCTAACTTAAAGCTTCCAGATGATGTATATCAGGCTTTAAAAACCTATCATCAAAACGAAACTTGGCCTCTTGCAAAAGAATCTCTTCAGCTTCTTGAAGATAATCTTGAAATTGCAGATAGAGAACAGATTCCAATTTGCCAGGATACAGGCGCTGCTTGTTTCTTTGTAGAACTTGGAAACGATGTTCACATCGATGGCGATTTATATGCTGCCATTAACGAAGGCGTAAAGGAAGCTTACGAAGTAAACTATTTTAGAAAGAGTATCGTTGGCGACCCAATTCGCCGTGGCAACACAGGTACAAATACACCTGCATTTATCAGCCTCGAACTTAAACAGGGCGACAGCCTTAAGCTTACAGTTATGCCAAAGGGCTTTGGCTCTGAAAACATGAGCCGCCTTGGTATGCTTAAGCCATCCGATGGCGAAAAGGGTGTCCTTGATTTTATCGTAGAAACTGTAAAGCTTGCTGGTCCAAACCCATGTCCTCCAATTGTTATTGGGGTCGGCGTTGGCGGCAGCTTTGATAAGGTGGCTTACCTTGCAAAGAAGGCTTTATTAAGACCTATCGGCGTTGAAAACGAAGATCCATATTATGCAGATCTTGAAAAGCAGCTTCTTGAAAGAATCAATAATCTTGGAATTGGTCCTCAGGGCTTTGGCGGCAGAACAACTTGCCTTAATGTTGCTATTGAGCAGTATCCAACTCATGTTGCCGGACTTCCTGTTGCTGTTAACGTTAGCTGTCATGCTACGAGAAGGGCTAGTGTGGTGCTGTAATGGAATACAAAATTACTACGCCTGTAAAGAGCGAAGATATTGCAATGCTTAAGGCTGGAGATAAGGTTCTTTTAAGCGGCATTGTTTATACATCAAGAGATCAGGCTCATAAGAGAATTTTTGAAACCATTCAAAGCAATGGTCAGCTTCCATTTGAACTTGAAGGCTCGGCAATTTATTACGTTGGCCCAACACCTGCACCAGAAGGAAGACCTATTGGTTCTGCAGGCCCAACAACATCCGTTAGAATGGATGCTTACAGCCCAACATTACTTGATCTTGGAAACAAGGTTATGATTGGCAAGGGCAAGAGAAGCGACGAAGTTAAGGATGCAATTATTAGAAACAAGGCCGTATACCTTGGTGCACTCGGCGGTGCTGGCGCACTTATGGCAGAATGCATAGTTTCTTCTGAATGCATTGCTTGGCCAGATCTTGGCTGCGAAGCTGTGTATAAGCTTACTGTAAAGGATATGCCTCTTACAGTAACTATCGATTCCGAAGGAAACGATTTGTACATTCTCGGACCAAACGAATACCTTAAGACAAAGTAGTCTAATGAAAGATATTCTTGCGTACAAAAATATAATTAAATCAAATCCGCTTTTTAAAGGCATGGATGATGAAAAGCTGACCGCAGCTTTAAAGCTTCTTTGTGCAGAACTAGACTTCGGCAAGAAGGGCGATATTCTCCATAAACCATATAAAAAGCATGGGCATTTTGGAATGCTTCTTACTGGGGCAGTTCAGGCTTGCTGTGATGATTTTGATGGAAATCGTATGATTATGGCAGAAGTTAAGCCAGGCGTAACATTTGGAGAATCTTTGTGTTTTCTTAAGATTCCTGATTCCCCGGTTTACATTTACGCATCAGAAGATTCAGAGGTGCTGTGGCTTTCGCTTAAGAATATCTACGGCGGTTCAGCAGATGCGCTTACTCTAGATATTCAGAAACGCTTTACAGCACTTTTGGCCGGAAGAGCTCTTTCTATGAACACCCGTGTTCAGATTCTTTCGAAAAGAACTTTAAGAGAAAAGCTCATCTTCTACTTCAGCGATTTGGCAGCTGCTAGCGGCAGTCAAACCTTTAAGGTTTCGCTCAATAGAGAAGACATGGCTACATATATTGGGTCGAACAGGGCGGCGCTTTCTAGAGAGCTTTCGAAGATGAAAGAAGAAGGCATTATAGACTTTAACAAGAACACTTTCTCGTTAAAAACTAAACTTTAGATTTATGGCATTTCGTTGCAATTGCAACGAAATGTTTTTTTATTTTTCTGTATAATGTGGTCACTAAATAAAAATTTGAGGTGACTAAAAATGAAAAAGATTATCGCATTATTACTTGCTATGGTTCTTGTAATGACAGCTATGGCTGGTTGCACAAAGAAGGAAGAACCTGCTCCAGAACCAGAAAAGCAGTACGAACCAATTACAATTAGACTTGCAGGCCTTAAGGGACCTACATCTATGGGTATGGTTAAGCTTCTCGATGATGCAGAAAATAAAAAGACTATAAATAACTATGAATTCCAGATGGCTGCAGCAGCAGACGAAATCACTCCGCTCTTCCTTAAGGGCGAACTCGATATCATCTCTGTTCCTGCAAACCTCGGTAGCGTTCTTTACAACAACTCTAAGGGTGCAGTTCAGACAGTTGCTATCAGCACTCTCGGTGTAGTTTATGTTTGCGAAAAGAACGGCGAACAGATTAAGTCTATCGCAGATCTTAAGGGTCAGACAATTTATGCAACAGGTAAGGGAACAACTCCTGAATATGCATTAAGATATCTTCTTTCCCAAAATGGACTTGATATGGACAAGGATGTTACAATGGAATGGAAGAGCGAACCTACAGAAGTTGTAGCTCAGCTTTCTACAATGGACCATGGTGTAGCTATGATTCCACAGCCTTTCGTAACAGTAGCTTCCACTCAGCTTAAGGACTTAAGAGTTGCTTTAGACCTTACAAAGATTTGGGACGAACTTAAGAATGGCAGTCAGTTTATAACAGCTACAATTCTTGTTAGAAAGGCTTTCGCTGAAGAAAATCCAGAAGGCGTTCAGAAGTTCCTTGAAGAATACGCAGCATCTGCAAAGTATGCAAACGACAATCCAAAGGATGCATCCGTTCTTGTTGAAAAGTACGGAATTGTAAAGGCTCCAATCGCTGAAAAGGCTATGCCATTCTGCAACATGGTTTGCATTACAGGCAAAGATATGAAGGCTGGAGTATCTGGATATCTTAAGACTCTCTTCGATCAGAATCCAAAAGCAGTTGGCGGACAGCTCCCAGGAGACGATTATTACGTAATTTATGAATAAGAGATACCTTCAAAAGGTAATACCAATTATTCTTGCTCTTGCGATATGGCAGATAGTTGCCATGCGCGTTGGAATGGAAATGCTTCTCGCCTCGCCGGTCAATGTACTGACGAGGCTGCTTTCTATTTGGAAAGAACCAGGATTTTGGCAAACGATTTTCTATTCATCCCTTCGCATTACGAAGGGCTTTTTGGCTGCGCTGATTTTAGGTATAGTTCTTGGAATTGCAGCTGGCCAAATCAAACCAATCGAACTGTTTTTATGGCCGTACATAATTACTATAAAGACAGTGCCAGTGGCTTCGTTTATAATCCTTTGCCTTATTTGGCTTAACTTTAATCAGCTTACTATCCTGATTTCTTTCCTCATTGCTTTCCCTGTTATTTATTCAAATGTCCTTCAGGGCATTAAAAGCACCGACCCAAAGATGAAGGAACTTGCAAAGCTTTATAAAGTGCCAAAGGCAAGACAGCTTCTTTACATTTACGTTCCAGCAATTAAGCCTTTCCTTTTGTCTGCCGCAGGTGTTTCTATTGGTATGGCTTGGAAGGCTGGTGTGGCTGCAGAGGTTATAGGCATGGTGGGCGGATCCATTGGCGAAATGCTCTACATGGCAAAAATTTATTTCCTTAATGCAGACCTTCTCTGCTGGACTATCATAATCATTCTTTTAAGCGTTATTTCCGAAAAGCTTTTCACTTTTATCTTAAAGTGCATATTTAAGGGAGTTGAAAAACTATGATGGATATTCAGATTAAAAATATAAATAAAGCCTTTGGCGAAAAACAAGTTTTAGAGGATTTCTCTTGTATAATTCCTGCAGGAAAAATCACGTGCATTGAAGCTCCGTCTGGAAAGGGTAAGACAACTCTTTTAAATATCATTGCCGGCCTCATTTCTCCTGATAGCGGCGAGTTAGCTGGCGTTCCAGACAAGATAGCCTTTGTCTTCCAAGAAGATCGTCTGTGCGAAGATTTTTCTGCAGTAAGTAACATTAAGCTTACTTGCGGAAATAAACTTTCCAAAGAAGAAATATGTGCTCACTTAAAGGAATTAGGCCTAGAAGCAGATTCTAAGCCTGTAAAATCGTATAGCGGCGGCATGAAAAGAAGGGTCGCAATAGCAAGAGCTATTTGCTACGATGCGGATTTAGTGATTTTGGATGAACCTTTTAAGGGGTTAGATGAAAATTTAAAAAGGAATGTTATGGATTATGTGATAAAATATACGGAAGGCAAAACCGTTATTTGCGTAAGTCACGATAGATCCGAGGCCGAGTATCTCGGTGGAATTCTTTTGACTATATAAATTAGATTGGAGATATAACTATGAGCAATCAGCAGATTGGAACAAAGTGCGTTCAGGGTGGATATCATCCGGGTAATGGCGAACCACGACAGATTCCTATTATTCAGTCCACAACATTTAAGTATGCAACAGGCGAAGATATGGCTAAGCTTTTCGACTTAGAAGCTTCCGGCTATTTCTACAGCAGACTTGCAAACCCAACAAGCGATACAGTAGCAAAGAAGATTTGCGAACTCGAAGGCGGCACAGCTGCTATGCTTACCGGATCTGGTATGTCAGCAGTGTTCCTTGCTCTTTTTAATATTGTTTCTTGCGGCGACCACATTGTTTCAAGCAGCTCTATTTATGGCGGCAGCTTCAACCTTATGAGCGTTACAATGAAGCGTATGGGAATTGATGTTACATTCATTCCTGCCGACAGCAGCGAAGAAGAAATCAAGGCTGCAATGAAGCCAAATACAAAGCTTGTATACGGCGAAACAATCGCAAACCCAGCACTTACTGTGCTTGATATAGAAAAGTGGGCTAAGGTTGCACACGAATGCGGCGTGCCACTTATCGTAGATAATACATTTGCAACACCTGTTAACTGCAGACCTTTAGAATGGGGCGCAGACATTGTTGTTCACTCTACAAGTAAGTATATGGACGGCCATGCTTCTGTACTTGGCGGAGCAATTGTTGATGGCGGCAAGTTCGATTGGACAAAGTACGCAGATAAGTATCCAGGACTTTGCACACCAGACGACAGCTATCACGGAATTACATACACTGAAAAGTTTGGCCTTGAAGGTGCTTACATTACAAAGGCATCCGCACAGCTTATGAGAGACTTTGGTGTTACACCATCTCCAATGAACAGCTATATTCTTAACCTTGGCCTTGAAAGTCTTCACGTAAGAATGAAGAGACATTGCGAAAACGCTCAGGCCGTTGCTGAATACTTAGCAAAGCATCCAAAGATTACTTGGGTCCAGTACTGCGGACTTCCTGGAGACAAGTACTACGAAGTAGCTAAGAAGTATCTTCCATATGGAAGCTGCGGCGTAGTAAGCTTTGGCGTAAAGGGTGGAAGAGAAGCTGCTCAGGAATTTATGAGCAAGCTTAAGATTGCTGCAATTGAAACTCATGTAGCAGACGCTCGTACATGTTGCCTGCACCCTGCAAGCACAACCCACAGACAGATGTCTGATGAAGAACTCATCGCTGCAGGCGTATCTGCAGACCTTGTAAGATTCTCTTGCGGACTTGAAGATGCAGAAGATCTTATTGCAGACATTGAACAAGCACTTGCCTAGAAATTAAGGGGAAATTAAATGCCTATTAGAATACCAAACGAACTACCAGCAGCTAAAACGCTGGCAGATGAAAACATATTCGTAATGCAGGAAAACAGAGCAAGCACACAGGATATTCGTCCTTTGGAAATTCTTGTGCTTAATCTGATGCCTACAAAAATCGTAACAGAAACTCAGCTTTCAAGACTTCTTGGTAATACACCACTTCAGGTAAACCTTGAACTGATTAAAACAAGCAGTCACGAATCAAAGAACACTTCTTTGGATCACATGCTTAAGTTCTACAAGACTTTCGACGAAGTAAAAGATAGAAACTTCGACGGCCTTGTTATTACTGGTGCTCCTGTAGAGAAGATGCCTTTTGAAGAAGTTGAATACTGGGACGAACTTTGCGAAATTATGGAATGGAGTAAGACTCATACTTTCAGCACTTTCCACATTTGCTGGGGTGCACAGGCTGGTCTTTACTATCACTATGGTATTCCAAAGTATGATTTAGATGAAAAGCTCTTTGGTGTTTTCCACCACAAGGTTGAAAGAAGATCTTCTATGCTTATGCGTGGTTTTGATGACATATTTAATGTTCCTCATTCAAGACATACAACAATTAAGCGCGAAGATATTGAAAAGGTTCCTGAACTTAGAATTCTTGCAAGTTCAGACAAGGCTGGCATCTATGCTATAGCTACGGATGGTGGTCGTCAGGTGTTCATTACTGGTCATTCTGAGTACGATGCTGATACTCTTGAGAAGGAGTACTTAAGAGATAAAAATGCGGGCCTTCCAATTCATGTGCCTGAAAACTATTATCCAAACGATGATGATACTCAGCCGCCAATCGTAAGTTGGAGAAGCCATGCTAACTTGCTTTATCAGAATTGGCTGAACTACTATGTTTACCAGTACACTCCATTCGATTTGAACGAATTGAAGTAAATAATTTTTAAATCAAAAAGACATTTTATAGTTCCAAATAATCGGTTTCTCGGCGGCCCGCTTTTTTTGAAGTGCGAATCCTTTATTTTTATTGTCGCGTCGCTGCTTGATAGCTCACAAACGGGTGAGCGCAGCTAGCTCCGATATATTTGTGGATTCTTCTTCAAAAGCGCTTGCGAAGTCCGCCTCGTTAAACCGATTAATTTTGAATAATTCAATAAAAAAAACGCAGCCAAAAGGCTGCGTTTTTTGTGCTTACTTTAGAATAATTTCGCAACGAGCTCCCAAATGATTGGAACAAACATTGCTGGGAGGAAGTTTGCAACTTTGATTTTGGTAATGCCTAGCATATTTGTTGCAATTCCTACGAGGAAGAGGCTTCCTAATGCACTTGCCGCGGCAACTACTTCAGTTGTAAGAACATCCTGAAGAAGGCTTGCGCATACTGTTAAAAAGCCTTGATAGATTATTACTGCAAAGGCTGAGAAAAGAACGCCTATGCCATTGCCCATAGCGATGGTAATGGCAGAAATTCCGTCGATTACGCCTTTTGTTAGATAAATTGTATGAGTATGAGCAAGGCCGGATTCAAGAGCTCCCATAAATGTCATAGAACCGATGCAGAAAAGAAGGGTTGCAGATACAAAACCTTCTGCAAAACGATTATCTTTGGAATCGCCCTTTATCAATTTGCTCTGAATAAATAATCCGAGTCTATTAAACTGCTTATCTAAGTCTACAATTTCGCCAATTGCAACGCCTACGATAAGGCTGACTAACGCTTGAACAGGATCCTTAATATCTGCAGCTCCATTTACGCCCATGCATAAAACGAAAATGGCGAAAACCTGAAATATTCTATCTCCTATGCGCTTTAAAGTTTCTGATTTAAACCAACTGCCGATTAACGAGCCAATAATTACAAGGCCGGCGTTGGCAAGAACACCGCCTAGGTGACCATGCACCAGAAAACTGCCGG
>JAKSSI010000024.1 GCA_024403175.1 Clostridia bacterium | reverse complement strand
ATCTACAAGGAAAATGAAACCATCTTCGTCCTGCATAGCCATATCGCCTGTATAGAGCCAGCCATCCTTAAGAGTAGCGGCTGTTGCAACTGGGTCGTTATAGTAGCATGTCATGTTGCCTGGGCCCTTAACGCAGAGTTCGCCAACGTCTCCCTGAGCAACGATATTATCGTTTTCATCTACAATCTTGCATTCCCAACGGTAGCCTGGAATACCAATGGCACCAACCTTGTGAATGTTTTCTACGCCGAGGTGTACGCAACCCGGGCCTGTAGATTCGGAAAGACCATAGTTTGTATCGTAGAGGTGGTTAGGGAAGTATTCCTTCCAGTGCTTAATAAGTGATGGTGGAACAGGCTGTGCACCAATGTGCATAAGTCTCCACTGATCAAGCTGATAATCTTCGAGCTTTACATCGCCTCTATCAAGTGCATTTAAGATATCCTGAGCCCATGGAACAAGGAGCCATACAAGAGTGCAGTGTTCTTTAGAAACTGCATCAAGAATGATTTCAGGTGATGTTCCCTTTAAGAGTACTGCTTTGCTTCCTGCAACAAGGCTGCCCATCCAGTGGAATTTAGCGCCTGTGTGGTAGAGTGGTGGAATGCAAAGGAATACATCGTCGCGGCCTGTAAGATGGTGCTTTTGTTCCATTTCAGCAGCCTGGATAAGGCTTTCGTGGTTATGAAGAATAGCCTTTGGGAATCCTGTTGTACCGGAAGAGAAGTAGATAGCAGCATCGTCTTCAGTTGTAAGCTGAATGTCTGGAGCCTGGCTGCTGCAGTCTGCTACGAGTTCTCTGTAGCTTTCAGCAAATGTAGGGCAGTTGTCGCCAACGTAGATAAGAAGTCTGCCGTTGGAAATCTTATTTTCAATGGATTCAATACGTCCAATAAATTCTGGTCCGAAGAAAAGCATATGAACTTCTGCCAAGTCGATGCAGTACTTAATTTCGTCTGCGTCAAAACGGAAGTTGAATGGTACTGCGATAGCACCAGTCTTTAAAATACCGAAGTAAATAGGAAGCCATTCAAGGCAGTTAAACATTAAGATAGCTACGCGGTCGCCTTTTTTAATGCCTCTCTGGAGCAGCATGTTTGCTACACGGTTTGCCTTTTCATCGAAAACGGCCCAAGTAATCTCTCTTCTATATGGAGTAGGAGATGTGGACTGCATAAGGCTATATTCACGCCAACTTGTCTTTTTTGTATCTTTGATAGAAGGGTCG
This sequence comes from Clostridia bacterium, assembly GCA_024403175.1. The sequence goes on along the minus strand of JAKSSI010000024.1, from coordinate 9,727 downwards.
AGCTCTATAAGGGCTACTTCTTCGCCATATAAGTTGTGATTTCTAACTAATAACTCTGTAACAACCATGTTATTTCCTTTCGCTTTAGCACTGTACAGTAAATTAGTACAATTGTATTATATATAAGAAATAAAGTCAATGGCGTCGAGGTCTTAATAAAAATTATAAAATTATTTTGAAGAGGTTGTTGACAAAAAAGTATATGTATTGTATACTAACAAAGTCGCAAGTGCGAATTATTCCGAAGTAGCTCAGCCGGTGGCAGCGCCTGACTGTTAATCAGGAGGTCGTCAGTTCAAGTCTGACCTTCGGAGCCAAAATGTTGGCGGAGTCGAATGACTCCGCCAATGTTATCTAAAAATGCCTGGATGGCGGAATAGGCAGACGCAGGGGACTTAAAATCCCCCGGTGGCAACATCGTGCCGGTTCAAGTCCGGCTCTAGGCACCATACACCCATATCGCGGGGTAGAGCAGTTGGTAGCTCGTCGGGCTCATAACCCGGAGGTCGTAGGTTCAAATCCTATCCCCGCAACCACGAATTCAAAACCTTGAAACTTAACGGTTTCAAGGTTTTTTATTGCCAGTGAAAAGCATGTAATTGCTAATATTCAAGATTATGCCAAAATTATATGTCTATATTGGGTCGGCATGAATTGATTTACTGCAAAAGTTATATAAACTCATCATTTTGCAGTAAAAATAACTGTTTTTTTCTGTATTTGTTCTAAAATCAGCTTCAAAAAATTAAATTTACTGAAAAATAGATAAAATCGTTATATTTCAGTAAAAAAGTCGGATTTTTTACTGAAATTCAATGAAAAAGGACTCTTTTTTGGTAAAATTTCATTTTCTATTAAATGTTCCTGTAAAATGGTGCATAAAACTTACTATTTTACGGCAAATACAAATAAAATAGCTTTTATTTCAGTAAAACCTAATATCTTGCCTAAGACAGAGGGCGTGGCGAGTTCATTAGATTTTGTCTGTACAAATGAATTATGCGAACCACGAATTCACAACCTTGAAACTTAACGGTTTCAAGGTTTTTTTAGTGCCTTAAAATGCGAAAAACTTGAAATAATGGTATAATCAAGTATTAGGCTTAAAAGATTTATTGGCAACAGGAGTCTTTATTATATGAACGAAGAAAAAACAGTTGTGCCTGCTGAAGGTGAACACAAGAGAAGAAAGCGTTATTCGGGTAAGTACCCAAAGCGCTACGACGAAAAATATAAAGAGCTTAATCCTGAAAAGTACGAGGGTATTGTTGAGCATGTAAAGAGCAAGGGAAATACTCCTGCTGGTATGCACATATCTATTTGCGTAAATGAAATTCTTGAGTTCTTCGATTTGCAGCCTGGTATGCGCGGCCTCGATGCAACTTTAGGCTACGGCGGCCACACTCAGAAGATGCTTGAAAAGATTGGCCCAACAGGCCACATCTGCGGCCTTGATGTCGACCCAATAGAATCCGAAAAGACTAAAGCTAGACTTAAGGCGCTTGGCTACGGCGAAGACGTTCTTTCTGTAATTCTTACAAATTTTAAAAATATAGATCAGGTGGCAGTAGAGCACGGCAAGTTTGATTTTATTCTTGCAGACCTTGGTGTTTCATCAATGCAGATTGATAACCCTGAGCGCGGCTTTTCCTATAAAAATGACGGTCCTTTAGATTTAAGGCTTAATCCGCAAAAGGGTCAGCCTGCGTATGAAAGACTTCGTAGCATGCATAGAGATGAAATTGAAGGCATGCTTGTTGAAAATTCCGACGAACCTTATGCAGAGCAAATTGCAAAGACTATCGATTCTTTCCTTAAGGCTGGCAGACCAATTGAAACTACAATGCAGCTTAGAAAGGTTATAGAAAAGGCTTTGGCTTTTCTTCCTGCAAAGGTTCAAAAAGACGAAATTAAAAAGTCTTGTGCAAGAACTTTCCAGGCTCTTCGAATTGATGTTAATGACGAATTTGAAGTACTTTACGAATTCCTTGAAAAGCTTCCATCAGTGCTTAAGCCTGGCGGAAAGGTGGCAATTCTTACTTTCCATTCAGGCGAAGATAGATTGGTAAAAAAATCATTTAAATATTTATACAACGAAGGTGTTTATTCAGAATATGCAAGAGATGTTATAAGACCATCAGCTCAGGAGTGCGCACAAAACAGTAGAGCAAAATCCACAAAGATGCGCTGGGCTATTCTTGCGGATGATAAATAGAAAGGACACATAGTGCCAAACATTGTATTGAAAATAATAGTTTGCTTCTTTGCAGGAGCGGCAGCAGGCATAGGAACAGGCTTTGCCGGAATGAGCGCGGCGGCAGTAATTGGGCCAATGCTTACGGTATTCATTGGCATCCCTGCATACCATGCAATTGGTATCGGCCTTGCCAGCGACGTTCTTGCTAGCGCTAGCAGTGCATGGACTTATCACAAAAACAAGAATCTCGATGTTAAGAATGCGTTAGTGCTTCTTATCAGCGTTTTGGTAATGACAGTAACTGGCAGCTTTATTGCAAGCCTTCTTCCAGATAGAGCAATGGGTAGCGCAACTCAAATTTCTTTAATCTTTGTTGGTCTTAGATTCCTTTTAAAGCCAGTTACAACCACCAAAGAGCAGATGACTGCCATTCCAAAGAATGAGCAAATTAAGAAGTCCTTAATCGGTGGTTGCTTAGTCGGTTTTATCTGCGGATTTATTGGTGCAGGCGGCGGAATGATGCTTTTATTTGTTCTTACATCTTTCCTCGGCTACCAGATGCATATGGCAGTTGGAACTAGCGTTTTCATTATGGCATTTACGGCCTTTACAGGCAGTGTCAGCCACTTTACTATTGGCGGTGTTCCAGATATCCAGTGCCTTGTTTTATGCATTATTTTCACTCTTATTTGGGCTAAGATTGCCTCTGTAATTGCAAACAAAGCAAGTGCAATTACGCTTAATAGGGTTGTTGGAGTAGTAATGATTCTTACAAGTGTAATTATCCTTACGGTTAAATTTTTAGGATAGATATTATGGCAAAAGATAAATTAGAAAAAACAAATGTTATGCGTGTGCTCGACCAGAAAAAGGTGGCATACAAAGCCTATACTTATGGCGATGGAGTAACTGCTCTTAGCGGTGTAGAAGTGGCTACAGAACTGGGTCAGAATGTTGATCAGGTGTTTAAAACACTTGTTACATTCGGTGCAAAGACAAAGCAGAATTATGTATTTGTAATTCCTGTAGCAAAAGAACTTAATCTTAAAAAAGCTGCCGCTGCTGTAGGCGAAAAGAGCATTGAAATGATTAAGTCTAAAGATCTTCTTGGACTTACAGGCTATATTCACGGTGGTTGTTCTCCAATTGGTATGAAGAAATTCTTTACTACAACTATTGATGAGAGCGCTCTTAACTGCGAAACAATTATGTTCAGCGCCGGTAAAATCGGTTATCAGGTAGAAGTAACTTTAAAGGATTTGCAGTCTGTGATTCGCGTTGGTACTGCAGATTTGTGTGATTAAATGAAGAATATGGAACTTATTGCTACGGCCACATTCGGCCTCGAAGCAATCGTAAAAAGAGAAATAGAAGCCCTTGGTTATGAAATAACTGATTCAAGAAACGGCAGACTTACTTTTAAGGGCGACGAGCGCGCAATTGTTAAGTCTAATCTTTGGCTGCGCTGCGCAGACAGAGTGTACGTTAAGATGGGCGAACTTAAGGCTACAACTTTCGATGAATTATTCGAGAAGACTTATGCTATTCCTTGGGAAGATTTTCTTCCAAGCAATGCACATTTTAGCGTAATAGGTACATCGGCTTGGTCTAAGCTTCACAGCGTGCCTGCTTGCCAGTCTATTATCGAAAAGGCTGTGGCAAAGCGTCTTTGTCAGCACTACAAACTTGAATGGCTTCCAAAGAACGGCCCTGTGTACACAATTCGTTTTATGTTCCAAAAGGACGAATGCGTTTTAATGATAGACAGTAGCGGCCGAGGCCTTCACGATAGAGGCTACAGAGTTAAGAATGTTCCTGCTCCTATCAAAGAAACTATGGCAGCAGCTCTTGTAAGTCTTTCATTCTTTAAGCCGGGCAGAACTATGGTTGACCCATTTACTGGGTCGGGCACTATTGCAATCGAAGCTGCAATGATGGCAAGAAATCAGGCTCCTGGACTTGGAAGAAAGTTCGATTGCACCTACTGGGAAAACATAGATCCATCCATCTGGAAGGAAGAAAAGGCTGCGGCATTTTCAGCTATAGATTTAGATGCAGAGTTTAAGATAATTGCTTCAGATTTCGACCCACGCGCCATTAAAATCGCCCAGAGAAACGCCGAAGAAGCCGGTGTGGATGATTGTATCGATTTTAAGGTTGAAGACGTAAATAAGTACGCTAATTTCGTTTGGCCAGAAGAAAAGGGCATGATTATAGGAAACCCTCCTTACGGCCAGCGTATTGGTGATAAAGAATCTGTAAATCAGATTTATAAGAGCCTTAAATCATTTATGGCTAAGAATCCTACTTGGTCTTTGTTCCTCATTACTCCAGACAAGGAATTCGAGGCTGCTATGGGCAAAGAGGCAAGCAGAAGAAGAAAGTTATTTAACGGCGACATTGAAGCCTGTTATTATCAGTATTACGGAGCAAAGTAAGATATGGAATTAAATAAAAAACGCCTGTTCCTTTTGGACATGGACGGCACAATTTATATCGATGAAACCCTGTTTGATGGAACAATTGATTTCTTAAACTATGTAAAATCAATTGGTGGAAAATATCTTTTCCTTACAAATAATTCATCCAAAGGCACTGAAACTTATATTCAGAAAATGGCTAGACTGGGCATTAAGGCTGAAGCAGGGGATTTCCTTACTTCTGCAGATGCAACTGTTGGCTATTTAAAGAATAATGGTCTTTCCGATGCAAACTACTACGTTTGCGGTACAGAATCTTTAAAGAATCATCTTCGTGCTGAAGGCTTTAAGGTTTCTGAAGAGCCTGTAGATATCGACGTTTTGCTTCTTGGTTATGACACAGAACTTAACTACAAGAAGCTTGAAGATTGCTGTAGACTTTTAATTAACACAGACGTTAAGTACATTGCTACACATCCTGATTTGGTTTGCCCAACTGCGTTTGGATGCGCTCCAGACTGCGGCAGTGTTATAAACATGCTTAAGACTGCAACAGGCAAAGAACCAATCATTATCGGAAAACCAAAGCCACAGATGGTTTACATGGCTTTGGAAAAGTACGGCTATGAAAAGGAAGATGCCCTTATTATGGGCGACCGCCTCTACACAGATATCGCCTGTGGTGTAAACGCTGGCATTGATAGCATTTTCGTGCTGTCTGGCGAAGGCACCATGGATGACATAGAAAAGTACGGCATTCAGCCAACTTACATTTACAAGAACATTAGAGAAGTTTTAAACACAATTAAGGAGTAGTTATGAAACTTAACAACAAGAGAACCATTTTAGTTGGTTTGGCATTCCTTGCAATTTGCTCTTTCTGGCAAATGTATGGCAGCAGATAACGTTCTTGCTTTATTCCTGCTTCCTTTCTTTGGAAGTCTTTCCGATAAGACAAACACGAAGATGGGTAAGAGAACACCTTTCATTATTGCCGGTACAATTTTCGCAGTAGTTCTTTTAAACCTGCTTCCGTTCTTTGATAACGGATACTATGCAGCTCCTTCTACAGGCAAGCTCATCGGCTTTGTAATTATTCTTGGACTTCTTCTCATCAGTATGGGTACATTTAGATCTCCAGCTGTTGCTTTGATGCCAGACGTTACACCAAAGCCTCTTCGTTCTAAGGCAAATGCCATTATTAACTTAATGGGCGCTGTAGGCGGAATTATCTACCTTGGACTTGCTGCAGTTTTATATCCAAATTCAAAGGTTAAGGGTTTAGATCATGTTAACTATCAGCCACTTTTCATCATCGTTGGCGTTATCATGATTGTTTCCATTATTGTTTTAAAGCTTACTATTAACGAACCAAAGCTTGTTGCAGAAAACAAGGCTTTAGAAGATAAGCATCCTGAATGGAATCTTGCTGAAGATGATGGTAGCGGAAACGAAGTTCTTCCACCAGAAGTTAAGAAGAGCCTTGGATTCCTTCTTGCATCCATTGCACTTTGGTTTATCGGATACAACGGAGTAACAACTTGGTTTACAACTTACGTAAACGAAGTTATGGGTCAGGGCCTTGGTGGAGCTTCTACTTGCCTTCTTATTGCTACTGCTGGTGCTATTGTTTCATACATTCCTATCGGAGCTGTTGCAAGCAAGATTGGTCGTAAAACAACAATTAAGATTGGTGTTGTAGGCCTTGCAATTTGCTTCGCACTTGGTTATGTTCTTACAACAACATTCTCCTCTATTAACGCTATCATGTTTGTGGTATTTGCACTTGTAGGATTCTCCTGGGCTGCAATTAATGTAAACTCTCTTCCAATGGTAGTTGAAATGTGCAAGGGTTCTGATATCGGTAAGTTTACTGGTTACTACTACACAGCTTCTATGGCTGCACAGGTTGTAACTCCAATCCTTGCAGGTACTTTAATGAGAAATATCAGCTACAAGGTGCTTTTCCCTTATGCAGCAATCTTTGTAGCATTAAGCTTCGTAACAATGACTATGGTTAAGCACGGCGATTCTAAGGCTGTTGCAAAGAAAGGCTTAGCAGCTTTCGAGGACATGGATGATTAAAGGTATTTACGCTCACAGAGGTTATCACGATAAGCCTTCTGTGCCTGAAAACTCTCTGGCGGCATTTAAGCGTGCCATTGCAAGAGGCTGGGGCGCAGAACTTGACGTGCATTTGATTAAAGACGGTTCTTTGGTTGTTTTCCACGATTCCGAGCTTAAAAGATGTACTGGAGTAGAAGGTATTATCGAAAATTACACTTTAGACGAGCTTAAAAAGTTGAGACTTGAGGGCTCAGACGAGCAGATTCCTACTTTTGATGAGGTTTTGGATCTGTTTGAAAACACTACAGCCCTGATTATTGAACTTAAAACTTATGGTGGAAACCATTTTGCGCTGTCAGAAGCTGTTTGCAAGCGTCTTGATAGCTATAAAGGGGATTTTTGCATTGAGTCCTTCGACCCACGAGCTGTAGCCGACGTTAAGAAATTAAGACCAAATATCATTCGCGGACAGCTTGCTCAGGACTTTAACAAGCGTCCGGAAGGTTTGCCATGGTATCAGCGCAAGGTTTTAACAGGCCTCTGGCTGAATTTCATGACTAAGCCAGATTTTATAGCCTACAGATTTAGCGATAGAAATGTAAAGAGAAACCTTTCTTGTATCAAGAATGGCATTCAAGAAGTTTGCTGGACTATTGATACAAAAGAGGATTTTGATAAAGTAATTGCCAACGGAGCTATTCCAATTTTCGAAAGATTTGATCCAGAAGCATAGTTTGAATACCAAATATTAGGGTTTATGTCAGTACAATCTAAAGCCATAGGCATGGCAAAAAAACTTAAGAGAGTGTTAAAAGAGCAGATTAAAGCCAACACTCCAATATACATTTCTCCTGTTAGAAGGATAAATGGAGTAAAGCTAAATCAGCGTATTTGTGCTATGACTTTTGATGATGGCCCGTATAATATGCTGCCAAATCCAAACACCGACGGTGGGGATGATTGCCTTACGGTTAAGCTCTTAAAAACCCTTGAAAAGCACAACGCAAAGGGTACTTTTGACTGTATTGGCGACACTTCTTCCAACTATCCAGACAAAGTTGGCGATGAAGGTACAGCTTTATGGGGTGGTGTTGCGTACGACCATTATCCCGACTTTGGTAAAGATGAACTGGCTGGAATTGCTCACTGTTCTAATATTGTTGACAGAATACTTAATTATGGTCACGAAGTAACAAATCACACTTACGTGCACAGAATTTGGGGTAAGAAGCCTTTTATTTATGGTGATAGAGCCTACATGGGCAATATTACCGAGGTTGTAGATGATCTTAAGCGTTTTCACGATATTATGCTTAATGATCACGGCTCAAAAACCTTGCTTAGTAGACCTCCACACTACGTGGACAAGATAGATAAGAATTTTACTTCTTACGATGCTTATGCTGTTATGGGCTATCAGTATATGGGTGCTGGTCCTGATGGTGGCGGCTGGTTACCAGGCAAAAGTTACGAGGAAGAAGTTGAGGCTATGGTCAAGGCTATTGAGGCTCCTTTAGCTGCAAATCCAGATGCATTTTGTGGTGCCATCATTTTCCAAAAGGATGGCTGCAATATGGTTCGAAGAACTCCTGTTGCAGATGCTTTGGATGCTCAACTTTCAGTTTTGGATAAATATGGGTACAAAGTAGTTACTGTAAGTCAGCTGATGGTCCTGAGCCAGTTTGAAGATTTAGGGCCTGATGATGATGGTTATGAAGTTGCGAATAGTCTTTTAGAGAAGGGTATGTGCCCAGCGTATAACGACAATCGCGTTCATCTTGAGAAAATGCCTAACAAGGAAGAACTCGCAATGATTCTTTATGGTTGGCAGGCGGCGAGAGAAAGAGTTGCCGATGAGGCAAAATTAGGTTCTGCCTATAAATATGCAATGAAAATTGCAAAAGAAAACGGCACAGACTTAGATGCAATTCTAGAGGGGTGCACCTGTAAGTTGGACGTGCTTAAGAAAATAAATAGCTAGAACAAATAAAGAAATAAACAAAAAGGCTTGTTTCTTCGAGAAAAGGGCCTTTTTTATTGAAAAAACTAATGATAGTTAAATGATTAACTGGAAAATGTGATTATTTTGAGTAAAATTATATTGAAAAGTGTGAAAATTTACTTTAAAATACTTTTAAAAGTGTAAATTGAGTATATTGTAAAGCTATGTTATACAGAAAAATTAGAAAAACAATTGAATCAACAATCTTAAGCAAAGACGGAAAGGTGTTATTGCTTCTTGGCGGCAGGCAAACCGGAAAGTCGCACGAGATTAAAGACTTTGCATCGAAACACTATAAGCATTTCATAGAAATCAATATAGAAAACGATGCGGCCGAAAATCGCTTCTTTGAAAAGATTAAGACAATAGAAGACTTCCACGTAGGCCTTAAGCTGTTCGTTGGAAAAGAACTGGGCACAAAAGACGATACGCTCATCTTCTTCGATAACATTCATTTTTATCCTCAACTTATAGAGCTTGTAGCAAAGCTGGGTAAAGAAGGTAAATACAACTATGTGGCATCGTCTAGGGCAGTGCTGAAGTTAAAGAATGCAAATCTTACAGATTACTTTAATGTGCTAACTATTAATCCTTTGGACTTCGAAGAGTTCCTGCTGGCTAATGGGGCGTCGGAAGAGGGCATTGAAAACGTAAGGCAGATGTTTAAATCAAAAGCAGCAATGCCAGAAGTTTCTCACATGTATATGATGCATATGTTCCGCCAGTATATGTTGGTGGGCGGTCTTCCAGAAGCCGTTAGAGTCTTTGCCGAAACCGGCGAGATTGAAAAGGTTAGAGAAGTTCAGCAAAACTGTATAGACCTTGTTGAAAAGGGTGTTTATACGTTTGATAACTATTTCTCTGGAAAAACAAAACTGGAAAGCATATTTAGAATAATTCCGGAAGAGCTGCTTCAAAAGAAAAAGCGAATCACTATCAAGAATATTGAAGGTTCTACAGGTAAGCGCTTTACAGATTATAAGAAAGAATTTGATTTTCTTGAAGATTCCTATATAACCACTTCTTCGGTGGCAGTTCGAA
>JAKSSI010000023.1 GCA_024403175.1 Clostridia bacterium | reverse complement strand
ATTCATCATATGTCTATATCCATAGATTGATCCTTTATAAGCTCCTGAATATCTGTTGCTTCAATTACATTCTTTGGAGAAAAACCTGCTTCACGGCATACACGTAGAACCGTGTCGAGCATAGTTGAAGAATGCTCTGGTTTTATGGCGATGAATGTTTCATCCTTGAACTCAGAAAGTGACATAGCAGTTTTATTTGCAAACTCACTCTGCCTTGAAACTACAACACATCTTTTATACTCACAAATGGAAACATGCCTAAGCATAGGTGTTTTAAGAGCTGCGGCTTCCATTATTTCTATTACATCTACTTTTTGAGTTATTGCACTTTCAATAGCTTCTCTTGCCGATTGGAAATGTTTGAAATTTACCTTTATATCTGGATTCTGCTTAATGAATACATCTAGAGCATCTACATCCTTTGTAGCCATAAACTCATTTCTAACAAAGCCTATGGTAAGTCTATTTTGATCTCTATCATTATCGAATTTAGCATTGTTTACAACAGAGCTAAACGCCTTGCTTTGTTCATCAAAAAACTTATACAGTCTCTCTCCGCCTGGAGTTAAAGCCAGATTATTATTTGTTCGCTCAAATAATTTAACTCCTAAATCTTCTTCCAAAGAGGAAATGCTCCTAGAAAGGGCCGGCTGAGTAATATAGCATTCTTCTGCAGCTACAGTAAAATTCAAATTCCGGGCCGCTGATAAAAAACAACTTATCTGATTGGATGTCATAATATTTACCTCCCCATTATTAGTATACAATATTATTTTACTTACTGTAACTGTTTATAATTAATAAGGACCATCACATTTTTGTTATGGTCCCCATTACTGTTTATTTTATTCGTTCTTAATTAAGCGTATTAGTCCTGATAGTTTACGCACTTATCAAAGAGTTCGTCAACTTCATTATCATTCTTTGTAGCCATAGAAACAACTACTGCAACGATAAGTCCGCAGATGAAACCAGGAATGATTTCATAGATTCCTGTGGAAGCAAGGAAACCAAGCCAAAGAGCATCAACAAGAGCACCAACTACAATACCGCCAACAGCGCCGCTGAAAGTAAGCTTCTTCCAGAAGAGAGAGAGCATAATAACTGGTCCGAATGCTGCGCCGAAGAGACCCCATGCGTTAGATACAAGGCTCATAATAGAACCTGCATTTGGATTAGATGCAACAAGAAGAGCTACTACGGAAATGGCAAGAACTACGATTCTGCCAGCCCAGAGCATTTCCTTATCGGAAGCCTTCTGCTTACGAATAATTGGCTTATATACGTCGGATGCAAATGCAGAAGCAGCAGCAAGAAGCTGGGAGTCTGCAGTGCTCATTGCAGCGGAAAGTACTGCGGAAAGAAGAATACCAGAAATAAGAGCCGGGAAGATTCTTCTTGTCATTGTAATGAATACGAGGGAGTTATCAGCAATGCTCTGATCGAATCCGAGGAACTTTCTTCCGATAGCACCTGCAGCTACAGAGAAGATAAGGATAAGAGTTGTCCAAGCAACACCAATCTTTGCGGACTTCTTAAGTTCCTTCTGGCTCTTAAGAGACATAAATCTGATAATGATGTGTGGCATTCCGAAGTAACCAAGTCCCCAGCCAAGACCAGAGATGATATCCTTCCAACCTGTCATAGGATTCATAAATCCTTCAGGAAGTGCAGAAGCTGTTGCTGCGTCGAGCATAAAGTTTGCAAAGATTGGAGCAATAAGAAGAGCACCAAGCATTAAAAGACCCTGGAAGAAGTCTGTCCAGCAAACTGCAGAGAAGCCGCCGAGGAATGTATAAACAATGATTACAACAGCTGCAATGTACATAGCAACTGTAGCATCGATACCCATTACTGTATTAAAGAGTGTACCGCAAGCCTTAATGGAACTTGCTGCGTATACTGTATAAGCTACGAGGAAGATTACCGCACAGATAATCTGAAGAGCCTTGCTCTTAGACTTAAATCTGTTTGTAAGATACTGAGGAATTGTAATAGAGTCGTTGCAAACGATGGAGAAAGCTCTGAGTCTTGGAGCTTCATAAATCCAGCTAAGTGCATAGCCGATAAGAAGACCAATAGCAATCCAAGCCTGACCCATACCTGCTGCATAGATACTTGCTGGAAGACCCATAAGTACCCAAGCACTCATGTCGGATGCACCAGCAGAAAGAGCAGATACCCAAGCACCCATCTGTCTGCCACCGAGGAAGTATCCCTTTTCGCCGCCATCTTTACCCTTCATGAAGAAGTAAATACCGATAGCAAGAAGGAAGATAATATAAATAATGAAAACAATTGATTCTACATTAAACATTTTTTATTCCTTTCAAATATATGTAATAGCGGTATTATACCCTTTACGAATACTAGACGCAATATGAAACGAATATTGTACTATAAATAAAAATAATCCTTGTAACCATTGAAATTACAAGGATTATTCACTAGACTAAAAAATTGACTAAAAATAATTTTTTGACTATTTTTAACTTAGAGCTTTGTCTGACCACCCATATATGGCTGAAGAGCCTTTGGAATGTTTACAGAGCCATCTTCCTGATAGTTGTTTTCGAGGAATGCGATGAGCATTCTTGGTGGAGCAACTACTGTGTTGTTAAGAGTATGGGCAAAGTAGTTTCCGTTTTCCTTATCTCTTACCTTAATGCCAAGTCTTCTAGCCTGAGCATCACCAAGGTTGGAGCAAGAACCTACTTCGAAATACTTCTTCTGTCTTGGAGACCAAGCTTCAACGTCTAAGGACTTAACCTTAAGATCTGCTAAATCGCCAGAGCAGCATTCAAGTGTTCTTACTGGAATATCAAGAGTTCTGAAGAATTCTACTGTGTACTGCCAAAGCTTTGTAAACCATTCTGGAGATTCTTCTGGTTCGCAAATTACTACCATTTCCTGCTTTTCGAACTGGTGAATTCTATATACACCTCTTTCTTCGATGCCGTGAGCACCTACTTCCTTTCTGAAGCATGGGGAGTAAGATGTAAGAGTCTGTGGAAGCTGATCCTTATCTAAAGTCTTACCAATAAATCTACCTACCATAGAGTGTTCAGATGTACCGATAAGATAAAGGTCTTCGCCTTCAATCTTGTACATCATATTTTCCATTTCAGCGAAAGACATAACGCCCTTAACTACATTGCCGTGAATCATGAAAGGTGGAATGAAGTATTCAAAACCCTTACCAATCATAAAGTCTCTTGCATAGGAGAGAATGCTTGAGTGAAGTCTTGCAATATTTCCCTTAAGATAGTAGAAACCATTACCGGATGTATCTCTTGCAGAATCAATATCGATTCCGGAGAACTTTTCCATAATGTCTACATGATATGGAATTTCCCATGCTGGTACTACTGGTTCGCCAAACTTTTCAACTTCAACATTGTGAGAATCGTCTGGACCAATAGGAACGGATGGGTCGATAATCTGAGGAATAACCATCATGCGCTTATTGAGTTCTTCTGCGCATTCAGCTTCCTTCTTTTCAAGAGCAGCAAGTTCGTCAGCAATAGCAGCAACCTTCTTCTTTGCTTCTTCTGCTTCGTCCTTCTTGCCCTGCTTCATTAAGCCGCCGATTTCCTTGGAAACTGTGTTTCTAAGTGATCTTAATTCGTCGCCACGAGTCTTAGCTGCACGCAGCTGCTTATCCAGTTCAATTGCTTCATCTACCATAGGAAGCTTTGCATCCTGGAACTTCTTCTTGATGTTTTCTTTTACTACGTCCGGATTTTCGCGGACAAATTTGATATCAAGCATTTTGAGTCTCTCCTTTTATTTGAATCAAATAATTATAAACCTTTTATTGCGCGGTAGAGATTAATAAATTCTTCTTGCGAAAGAGTTTCTGGTCTTCTTGCCGCATCTATATTAACGCTTTGCATTATTCCAATTATTTGGTCTTTTGCAAAACCATTATATCCTACTAAACTGTTTGCTAGAGTTTTTCTTCTCTGAGAAAAAGCCTTCTTAACAAGTTCAAAGAACTGAAGTTCTTCTCCTTTTTCAAGAGCTCTTTCTTTTTTCAGCTTTAAATTAACAACAGCCGAATCCACCTTTGGACGAGGGTTAAAGTACTCAGCAGGAACATCCAGTTCATAGCTTGGCTCTGCATAGTACTGAACACTTACGGAAAGCACTCCGTAGTCTTTTGTTCCTGGCCCTGAAACAATTCTTTCTGCAACTTCTTTTTGAACCATAAATGTCATAGACCTTGCAGGGCAACCCTTTTCGAATAAACCCAATATGATAGGAGTTGTAATGTAGTATGGAAGATTTCCGATAATAATATCTGTATCTTCCTGCACATCATATTCGAGAATATCTTGATGCACTATTTCTACATTATCTTTTAATGCGAATATAGTTCTAAGCGGAGCGATAAGATCTGTATCAAGTTCTACAGCAGTAACATGCTTTGCAGTTTCAGCAAGTTCTGTTGTAAGAGCGCCTCTGCCCGGGCCAATTTCTAAAACATTATCGTTTTCTGTGGCCCCAGACACTTCTACAATGCTGTAGATTAAACCCGCATCAGATATGAAGTTTTGTCCAAGTGATTTCTTTGCTTTCATTGTTTTGGATTAACTATATAAAGTAATTCTCCCGGATAAATCATTCGAAGTTGCTTTCTTGCTTGCTGCTCTATGTACTCATCAGAAGTAACACGAGTAAGCTCTTCGTTTAATCTATCAATGTTGTATTGTAATTCTGCCAGCTTTGCTGCCTGTGCATCTTTTTCCTTTTGAAGCTGAGTTATTTGGTAAACGCTTCTTCCAAACATGAACACAAGCACTGCACCAACAACCGCTATAACCAATAAAACTTTTCCTCTAGTTCTTCGGTTTTCAGCTGCAACCTTTGCCTTCTCAGCATCTCTTAAACGCTTTTCACGAAGCTTTTGTCTTTTCTCGTTTCGTTCTTGCTGCTGAGTAGAAATGGCATCTCGCAGAATATCGTCGCCAAAATAATCTTTACTCAATATTCTTTACCCCCTTGCGATTAGCCAGTGGTACTTCAATAATCATCTTAGTACCCTTCCCCTCCTGGCTTTCCGCAGTGATAGTACCACCATGACCTTCAACAATTTGCTTTGTAATTGCAAGACCAAGTCCTGTACCACCCATTGCGCGGCTTCTTGCCTTATCAACTCGGTAGAATCTTTCGAAAATTCTTGGAAGTGATTCTTCGCTGATACCGATACCATTATCCTGTACAACGATTCTTGCATTTCCGGAATCTTCGAAAACATCCACGTCTATACGACCGCCTTCGTTTGTGTACTTAATAGAGTTGGACAGCACATTTAAAATTACCTGTTCAAATCTATCGCGGTCGGCATTGATTCTAATGTCTGCGCTCTTTTCATATAACTTGTTAAGCTGCTGATTCTTTTCTTTAGCCACCAGCTCAACCTTTGTAACAGCCATATCAATAAGAAGCACAACATTTGTTTCTTTTGTATTGATAATTTCCTGACTGTTATCAAGTCTTGAAAGCTGAAGAAGATCCTTTACAAGTCGATTCATTCTATCTGCTTCTGAATTGATAATTCCAAGGAAGTTATCTGCAATTTCAGGATCTGCAACCGCACCATCCAAAAGAGTTTCAGTATAACTCTTAATGTTTGTAAGAGGAGTCTTAAGCTCGTGAGATACGTTTGCAACAAAGTCTGTTTGCATATCTTCAAGCTTCTGACGTTCAGTAATATCCTGAAGGATAATGATGATACCAACGTCTTCTCCATCTTCATCTTTAAATCTGTCGTAACGAATAGCAAAGATTCTGCCGTGGTATTCGAAAACACCTTCAGCACCGTCTTCGATGCAATTTTCCTTTACCTTATCAAGAGGAAGTTCTTCGGCAATTTTGCCCATAACCTCTTTATAAGTTGCCTTTACTAGGGCTTCGCCCGGCATAATATCAAGCATCGCTTTAGCGGCAGGATTAATGTGAAGCACGTAGCCGTTTAAATCTATTGCTATAAGTCCGTCGGCCATAAACTCGAGAATTGTTTCGAGCTTATTTTTTTCATTTGAAATTTCTCCAAGAGTAGCATCAAGCTTTGCACGAAGTATGTTAAACATTTCGGCAAGCTGTCCGATTTCATCTTGAGACTTAACAGATACTTCTTCGGAGAAATCACCAACAGACATCTTCTGTACATTTCTTGTTACATCCTTAATAGGAACAGTAATAGAACTTGCCAGAATAATACCAAGTACTACTGTTACAAGAAGAGCTAAAAATGTGGCACGAAGGAAAATCACTCTGCTGTTAGACATAAATGAATTTATGCTTGTAAGATCTGCTCTTACATAAACAGCTCCGAGTACATTTCCGTTTTCAGTTTCAATAGGAAATGCCATAGAAAGAACGTCTATGGAATCTATCTTTGTTTGAGACTGAGATGCATGTCCATTAAGTGCCTGAGCCAGAGTATCTGCATCCAAAACAGCTGCAGCACTTTTTTCCTGCAGAGTTTTGTTTGTTGAAGCAACAATTACCATGTTGCGTCCGACAACAGAAACTTCCTGAGAACTTGTTCCCACCCAGCTTGCTTCAAGCACGGATTGAACGCCTTCTTCAGCAACAGTTAAATTGTCGTAACGCGAAAGGCTCGAAAGAAGATTACTTTCGCTAATGTTGAGTTCGATATTCTGTTTTAGGGAATTAAGCTGGTATCTTTCTATGCTGCCCATCAGATAAACTGATACTATCGCCATAGCGATAAAGATCAGCATAAAGTAAATCATTACTATACGCCAGCGTACACTTCCCGTTACGCTCTTCTTCTTTTGCATTAGTTAGATTGGAAGTAGTAACCTATTCCTCTCTTGGTCATAATAAACTTTGGTTCTGCTGGGTCGTTCTCAAGCTTTTCGCGGAGTCTTCTTACAGTAACATCGACAGTACGAATATCACCATAATATTCATAACCCCAAACTTCTTCAAGAAGCTGTTCTCTTGAGAATACCTTCCCTTCGCGCTCTGCAAGATACTTTAAAAGTTCGAATTCTCTTAAAGTAAGATCTAAAACAGAATTGTTCTTAGTAACTTCATATCTGTTCATATCAATCTTTAAAGAACCGAATTCCTTAATATCAGAAGGAGCCTCGGCAGCAGGTGCCATCTGCTCTGTTCTTCTTATGTTTGCACGAATACGCGCAATTAATTCGCGCATGCCAAATGGCTTTGTAATGTAATCGTCAGCGCCGAGTTCAAGGCCTAAAACCTTATCAACTTCTTCTTCCTTTGCAGTAAGCATAAGAATAGGCACTGTTGATTTTTCTCTGACACGTTTGCAAACCTCAAAACCATCCATCACTGGAAGCATAATGTCTAAGAGGATGAGATCTGCACCCCAGGTAAGGGCCTTAGAAAGACCCTCTCCCCCGTCGTATGCAGTCTCAACCTCGTAACCTTCTTTTTTAAGGTTGAACTTGATAATGTCAGAAATAGAATGCTCGTCTTCAATGACAAGAATCTTTTTCATATAAACCTCTAGTTAGTTAAATTGTCGAAGTAACCCTGAATCCAGATGATAGGTGTACCCTTGTCTCCAGAACCTGATGTAAGGTCGCAGAGAGAACCGAGAAGGTCTGTAAGCTGTCTTGGTGTTGTACCTTCAGAAGCCATGTTACCAACAAGGTTGGAATCCTTCTTCTTGATTGCTTCGGAGATGGCAGCCTTAAGTTCATCGCCCTTAAGATCTGCATAATCATTGTCAGCAAGATACTTAAGCTTAAGTTCGTTTGGCTGACCCTTAAGTCCTGCAGTATCTGCTGGAGATACTACTGGGTCTGCAAGTTCCCAAATCTTTCCTACTGGATCTTTGAAAGCGCCGTCGCCATAAACCATAGCTTCAACATTCTTTCCTGTTGCTTCCTTAAGCTGAGCAGCAATAGCATCAACTACAGGCTGGCAGTTTCTTGGGAAGAGCTTTACAGAACTTTCTGTAGCCTTGTTTGTTCCAAGAAGACCATACTTTTCGTTGTAGCCAGAGCCGTTTACGCTAGCTGTAAGGATATCATCCATTCCGAGAACGATTTCTGCACCTGCAGCCTTAAGAAGTCTCTTGCTTCTAGCTCTTGTGTGAATATCGCATGTAATTACATTCTTTGTGTAGTCAAGAATCTTTCTGCAGTCGTTAGCGAAAATAACTTCAACTTCTGCGCCTTCTTCCTGACAGAGAGTCTTGTAATATTCGATGTAGTCAACACCTGTGAACTGGTGCTTTTCATAACCGAAAAGTTCTCTCCACTTAGCTTCTGTAAGAACATCTGTATATGGGTTGATGCCAGCTGCATCAATCTTATCCATGTCGATGAGGTGGTTTCCAACTTCATCAGAAGGATAAGAAAGCATAAGAGTAATCTTCTTAGCACCCTTTGCCATACCTCTTAAGCAGATAGCGAATCTATTTCTAGAAAGGATAGGGAAAATAATTCCGAATTCTCCGCTAGGAATTTTTGCCTTGATATCGTCTGCGATGTCTGTTGTTGTTGCATAGTTACCCTGTGCTCTTGCTACAACAGATTCTGTAACTGCTACAACGTCTCTATCCTGGAACTCGATTCCGTGTTCCTTGCTTGCCTTAAGAACGCTGTCAACAACTACCTTAACGATGTCGTCGCCTTCTCTGATAATAGGACCTCTGATGCCGCGGGATACCGCGCCTACACATCTTTCCATAATTCTTCCTCCATAAAAAATTTATGCTAAAAATATTTATAAAACTTAGTTATCAAAGTTCAGGGAGATAATTTAGCGGGTTCTTTGCTACGCCGTTAAATCTTATTTCTAAGTGACAATGCGGACCCGATGATACGCCCGAATTGCCGGCATTAGCAATTGCCTGACCCTGATAAATTTCGTCGCCTGTTGAGACTAAGAGTTTGCTGTTATGTGCATATCGTGTTTCGTACAATCCACCGTGGTCGATGATTACTACGTATCCATAACCTGCACGCCAACCAGCGAATGTTACTACACCACCGTCGCATGCATAGACCTTAGTACCGTACGGAACACCAATGTCCATACCTTCATGATTTGTAGATGCACCGATGATACCAGTATTTCTTCCACCAAACTTTGAAGTAATCATAGACTTCTTCATGTTCTTGATTGGCCAGATAAATGTTCCTGTACCCTTCTTTTCAGGAACTGGTTTTGTACCTGTGTAGTAAACCGCATCTACAGGATTTTTAGTACGAGTTGTGGAAACAACTACTCTTTGAATTTCTTGTCCGTTTACTCTTGAAATTTCGGAAACAATTTCATTAACACCGTAAATACCGGCAGAAATCAAATCGTGTTCACCTACGTAAAGTTCAGAGCTTTCAATGTACTTTGTACCAAACTCAACATTCTTTTCAGTCTTTTCGACTTCAGTTGTTCTTACAGTGATAAGCGGGTCGACTTTAATTTCATCAGAAATCTTTGTTGTCCCTCGTTCAATGTACATTGCCGCATCACTTGGATTCCAGATATCACCGAGGAGCACACCTACCTCATCAATAGTAACGGTTTGATCGTATGTCACTGATGTGTATTCCACGTTAGGAACTTCTGGAACGAAATAATCTCTAACAGCCTGAAGAACATTATTAGCAGTGTCTTCATTTTCAAGAACTACTGCCTGCTTTCCGTTAATGTTGATAGCGTAAGCTCTTACCTGAATATCCTTCATGTAAGTAAGAGTGTTAAGAATGTCTTCGGAATTATCTACATCCAAGTTCAACCCTACTACTCTTTTGAATTTAATATCACGCTCTACATCTAAGTTAACATTCGCACCTGATGCTTCGGATAGTTTCTCACCAAGAGCATCTATAGTTTGATATACTTCCTGCTTTGTTCTAGTAATACCAAGAACTCTTCCGTAGTAGCTATACTCATACGCAGAAATCGACGAGATAGAAATTAATGCCACTGCCAATATTCCGACACTCAATGCAAAGTACTGGAATATCTTATTCTTTCTTGCATCAAACCAAAGTCTAATATCCCAGATGATATCCCATATATAAATCAATACGGAACCGACATAGTAGCTGGCTGTGATAATAAGATTGACTATGAATACAATAATTTCTATTAAGTCATCCCAGAAAGTACAGAGGAATTCCCAAGAGTCATCTACCATTCCCTTAAAGAAATCAGTAACAGGCTCCCAAGCATCTTCAAACAAATCTCTATAGAGCTTCGTTTTCATTTCCTGAGTAAGCTTAACTCCGCAAGTTTTAATTTGCTTTCTTACTGCACCCAGGCCCTTTACAAGTCTTATGGTTCTGTGAATAAAGCTTTCCTTAACAGCAGCTTTTTCTTTGAATGTAAGTGCAGCAGCCTTTGCCTTGTAGACTGTTACTTCATCGCTGCTTTTCTTTCGCTTTTCACGAATCGAATCAAGAGATGTTCCCTTCTTCTTTGCCTTTTCTTTATAGTAGGCTTCTCTCTGCTTCTCGTGCTCTTCTTGTTGCTTCTTAAAAAGAGCTTCAAAGTCTATCGAATCTATATTTAATTTTCTTTCTTTTTTATTTGAAAGATCGTCCATTAATAAATGTTTCTAATTTTTCAGCATAACAGGAACATGTAGTTCCGTCGTCCAAAAGACCAGTGTCTTTGCACTTGCTGCAGCTGTAGATTGGGTCGAGCGCATTTGGCGCATAGCCCGCATCTCTTAGCATTTTCTCCTTCTTTAAATTTAATTCTTTACGTTTTTGTTCAACTGCTTTTTGTTCGCTTACATTTCTTGAAAGCATTGCTGCAACAGCATCGCTGCTGCAACTTTTCAGCTGAGCCATTATATTCTCTACTTCAGGAATTTCTGTGAAGATTCTCTGACGAATATCTTTTGTTTTCTTTGCGTTTTCTTCTCTTATAGCTTCGTACTGTGCCTGAACCTTTGAGTATGCACTCTCTGCATCAGTCTTATCAGTTTCAATTGCACGAGACTGCGCGATAATAGAATCGACGTATTTTATGTTAGGTGCGTAGCTTGAAGTTGTTTTTGAAATTGCTGCAAGTACGTCATCCATTGAAAGGTTCATTTCAAAGAACCATTTTCTCATTA
>JAKSSI010000222.1 GCA_024403175.1 Clostridia bacterium | reverse complement strand
AAAGCAATTATTGATTGGGACAAAACAGAAAACGAAAACGTTACTGCTTTAATTGAAGTAAAGGTTACACCTCAGCGTGGAGATGGTTTCGACAGAATTGCTGAAAGAATCTATCAGTACGACGAAGTAGAATCTGTATACCTTATGAGCGGTGCCTTTGATATTACAGTTATTATTTCTGGCAGAAGCCTTAAGGAAGTAGCGTTATTTGTAAGTGAAAAGCTTTCCGTTATCGATGGCGTTACAGGCACAGCAACACATTTCATTTTAAAGAAGTACAAGGAAAAGCACCTGATTTTCGCAAATAAGCCGGTGCAAGAAGAAAGGTTCGTTTTTGAATAATGGATTACGAAAAGATTTTATCCCGCAGAGTAAAAGAAATTAAACCATCTGGTATTAGAAAATATTTTGATTTGCTAAATGGCATGGAGGGTGGTATTTCCCTTGGCATTGGCGAACCAGATTTTGTTACACCATGGCATATTAGAGAAGCCGGCGTTTACTCTCTTGAAAAGGGTTATACAAAATATACACCGAATGCTGGTCTTATGGAACTTAGAAAGGCTATTTCTGAATATCTTTCTAGACGTTTCGATCTTCACTATAATCCAAACGGACAAATTCTTGTAACCGTTGGTGGAAGTGAAGGATTAGATCTTGCGTTTAGAGCACTTCTTGAAGATGACGATGAAGTAATTATTCCAACACCTTCATTCGTTTGCTACGGCCCGCTCTCAACTATAGTTAGAGGTGTACCTGTATATGTAGAAACAAAGGCTGAAAATGATTTTAAGCTTACAGCCGAAGAAGTAAGAAACGCAATTACACCAAAGACAAAAATTCTTCTTCTCCCTTATCCAAATAACCCAACAGGCGCTATTATGGAAAGAAAGGATTTAGAAGAAATTGCAGAAGTATTAAAGGGTACAGATATTATGGTTGTATCCGATGAAATTTACTGCGAACTTACTTATGGACAAAAGCATGTCTCACCAGCAAATGTAGATGGTCTTGCTGAAAGAACTATTGCTATAAACGGTTTCTCTAAGGCTTATTCTATGACAGGCTGGCGTATGGGTTATGTGTTTGGCCCAGGCCCTGTTATTCAGCAGATGACAAAGCTTCATCAGTATGGAATTATGTCTGCTCCAACTACAAGCCAGTATGCTGCTATAGAAGCTGCTGCACATGGCGATATTGACATTGAAAAGATGAGAGATGAATACGACGGTCGCAGAAGACTTCTTGTAGAAGGCTTCAATAGACTCGGATTAAACTGCTTTACCCCAAGAGGCGCGTTCTACACATTCCCTTGCATAAAGAGCACTGGTATGTCTTCCGACGAATTCTGTACTAAACTTATTCAAGAAGAAAAGGTGGCAGTAATTCCTGGTTCGGCATTTGGTGCAGGCGGCGAAGGCTATGTAAGAGCTTGCTACGCAGCATCTATAAAAGATCTCGAAGAAGCCCTCGTAAGAATTGAAAGATTTGTTAATAATCATAAATAGTA
>JAKSSI010000221.1 GCA_024403175.1 Clostridia bacterium | reverse complement strand
TAGGTTTAAATATAAGCTTTGGGCCATTTTCACCCAGAGCTTTTTTATATTCAGCTAAAACAGGAAGTGCAGCTTCAGGGCCGAAAGAACAGTTAATACCAACAGCAGAAACTCCCATATTGGAAAGCTCTTTTGCAATCTGCTCTGGAGAATTTCCAAACATAGTCTTACCAGACTTTTCAAAACTAAAAGAAGTGAAAACTGGAAGCTTAGATTTCATAGCAACTTCCACACCAATTTTCATTAATTCAAGATCTGTAAAAGTTTCAAGGAAGATAACATCTACACCTGCATCAATGCCAGCATCGATTACTTCATCAAAAGTTTTTCTTGCTTCTTCTTCAGTTAAGTCACCCATTGGTTCTAAGTACTGGGATAAAGGCCCAATGTCTAAAGAAATCTGATTGCATGCAGCGCAACCCGCATTGCTTCTTGCGTTCTTTGCAATCTTAACAGCAGCACTTACAATTTCTTTTACGCTCCAATCGCTTCTTGAAACTGTAGCAAAGTTTGCATTAAAAGTATTAGTCTGAATTAAAGAAGTTCCTGCATAAAAATATTCGCAGTTAAGTTCTTCTACCATTTCAGGCTGAGTTATGTTGTACATCCAAACAGGAGTTTTTTCTATTCCTTTTGCTTCGACCTTGTTCCAAAGACAAGTGCCAAATGATCCATCCATTAGTGTCATAATATCACCTTCTTTGTTTTGTATTTTATGCGATATTTGAAATATAAACAAGTAAAAAGATAGGCGAATTTCTCCGCCTATCTTTAATTCTATTTTCCGTAATTAATTCTTTCATTAATGCCGAATTTTTCTAATACTGAATTTGCATCTAAAGTGTAGCTTCCGTCTTCCAACATAATAAGAGGAAAACCAATGCGACCCGTTCCACGAATTGCATCGTACATCGGCAAAGTATCTCTCAGCATAATGAATTCCTTCAGCAAAGTTACAGAACCTGTAACATTTATGAACTCAGGCATAATGCCATTCTGCGTAAGAACTCTTAATAGATTTAAAGTCCCTGGGCATGTGTTACTTCCGTATACTTTTATCATAATCAATTACTTTAAATCCACGTGAGAGTTTGTTTCTTCTGCAAGTTCCTGCCAATGATCCATTCTTCTCTTAAGCTCTGCCTTAGATTCTTCATCTTCTCTGAATGCAATGAGAGTCTTTGGCATTTCTTCGAGTGACTGGAAGAATTCAGGGAACTTGTTGTATGGGATAGAAATCATTCTAAGTCCAGCAGGATATGCCTTTCTTCTCTTAAGACCATGATAGAGGCCTGTTGTAATATGATTTACCTTCTTTGAGATCATTGGGTATGAATACATCCAAGTACAGCTCATTACAGGAGAAGAGATAGATTCCCAAAGGTCGCCAGAAATGTAGGATGTTGCTCTCATAACAATATCTGCTTCAGGTACGTCGCATACAAAGAACAGAATATCCGGATTAAAATCACATTCTACTGCTGGAGCAAATTCTACGAATCTGATTGTTCCTGCTGGAAGCATTGGAAGATCTTTGTAAAGAAGTCTA
>JAKSSI010000220.1 GCA_024403175.1 Clostridia bacterium | reverse complement strand
GGAAATCGCTTTCCAAAACTTTAATTTTAAATCCATTTTCTAAAGCACGCAATTGTTCAAGACTTTCGGCTCTTTCCATAGGTGTAGGCTGTAACACTGCATATTTAAGCAGAAAATCTCGTCTATATGCATAAATCCCCACATGTTTATAAACCTTATAATCAGTTGGTTTATTGCGAGGATAGGGCATAAGGCTACGTGAAAAATACAGCGCATAACCATTTAAATCCGTAACAACCTTAACTGCAGCAGGATTATTATAGTCTTCTTCGTTCATCAAAACCTTTAAAGTTGCCATTTTTAATTCAGCATCATCTTCAAAACATTCTGCTAAACGATCAATAACCTCAGGTGGAATCATCGGCTCATCGCCTTGAACATTAACTATTACATCTACGTCAGGATACATCAACGCCACTTCAGCCAAACGATCAGTGCCGCTAGGATGGTCTGGAGATGTCATAACAGCTTTGCCTCCAAAACTATCAACAGCTTTCTTAACTAGCTCATTATCTGTTGCAACTACAACCTCGCTAGGAAGTTTTGCTTGACAAGCTCTTGCATAAACGCGTTCAATCATGGGCTTGCCTGCAATTAAAGACAACGGTTTTCCAGGTAATCTAGTAGATGCATAGCGCGCGGGAATTACACATAAAACTTTCATTTTTTCTCTAGCTCCTTCTCAATTGCATCTATAACACATCTTTCGCATTCTTCAGCGCCTTCTGTAATACAGATGTTCATATTTAATATATATAAAGGAATTTGTCGTGCAGAATAAATAAATTCTGTAGGTATCTTAACGGCATCCTTTGATGTAGCAATCATTGCTACGGCGTTAAGGCTTTTAGCGCGTTCGCTAATATATTGCATTTCCAACATGCCATAATCATGATGGTCAGGATAACGTACAGCTTCTAAGATATTAACACCAATACTGGAAAGAGTTTGCTCAAAAGAAGACGGATTGCCAATTGCAGAAAAGACCATTACATTTTCGCCTCTAAGCTCATCTAATGGCTTCACATGTTCCGTGATGCCCTTATACCATTCCGCGATTTCCACGAAATTCTTTGGATTATGTACGCTTTCTACAACCGGTGCAAGACTATTGTACTTAGCTATGGTCTTGCGAAGCTGCATACGACTTAAGGCACTGCTTTGGTCGGTTTTGGTAAGAATGAAAAGACCACCTCGTCCTAAATTCTCAATTGGTTCACGAAGTACGCCACGCGGAAGAACGCAACCATTGCCAAACATGCTCAAGGTATCTACCAAAACAATATCTAAGTCACGTTTCAATTGCCAGTGTTGGAATCCATCATCAAGAATAATAACTTCAGCATGCATTTTTTCAACTGCATACTTACCAGTTATAGCACGATTCTTACCTATGATTACTGGAATTCCCGGCAATGTTTTAGCCATCAGATATGCTTCATCACCAGCTTCATGAGCAGTCATGAATATCTTTTCACCGTTGGAAACAACACCTATATTGCGATTCCAATGGGAGCGATACCCTCGATTTAAAATAACAACTCTGTAACCTAATTCTTTTATTTGAGTAGCAAGCATTTGCGCTGTTGGCGTTTTGCCCGTGCCACCTACAGTAATATTACCTATCGAAATAACGCAAC
>JAKSSI010000022.1 GCA_024403175.1 Clostridia bacterium | reverse complement strand
CATATAAAGAGCGCATACTACAGAGAATCCATCAACCTTCTTATCGAAGCCGTTTGTTCCTCTGAAAGCATAGTCCATTGTATCGGACTGGGAGAAACCAAGCTGAATGTCTCCGCCTGCAAGGTCTTCGATGTTAGCCTTGGATCCGCCGCTGGAAACAGCTGTGATATCGAGATTTGTCTTGTTGGAAACATACTGAGCAAGAACTGTACCATATGCATAGTATGTTCCGGATTCTCCGCCTGTTCCGAATGTCATCTTAACTGGCTTTGTGGAAGGAGCGTCATTTCCGCCTGCTTCCTTGCTACCGCAAGCAGCAAAGGATAATACCATTACCATTGCGAGTACGAGTGCTAATACTTTTTTCATTATAAATACCGCCTTGGTATAGATTTAATAAAGTAGTTCAATAAAGCGTTCGTCACTTATATAGATATAATTATATGGAAATTAGGGAAAAATTCAAGGGGTTTGTGTGCATATGTTTGAATGTATACACAGTGTACCATAATACAATTTTGCGATTGTATACAATTAAAAATTTGACAGTATTTTCCATAAATGCTATCATTTCTGTATGATGACGAGTAGAAAAGCTTTATGAGAAGGCCTCTTCTGCTTTTTTTGTACGCTCAAACCGTTGCAATTCTAATACTTTACTACTTAAACCCTCTGGGTTTATCTTCTTTGCTTGCGCCTAAAAGCAGGCTTATTCCTTATGCCGAAAGCGTGTATTCTACTTCTGGCACCGTAGAAAGAGTACAAATGAAAGAAAACTACGTTGCCCTAACTGTTAACACTGGCCACGAGAAGTTTCTTGTTAGATTATCTGGCATTGAAGACGAAACTGAGGCCCTCGACCTCGGCGGCCGCAAAATTACCGTCACCGGCGAAATCACCCTCCCCACTGCCCGCAGAAACCCTGGCTGCTTTGACTATAGGCTCTACCTTAAAAGCCGCGGAATCTACACCTTAATGCAGGTTTCAAAATTTAGAATAGAAAGAGGCAATGTAACCCGCCCAATAACTCACCTAATGTGCGTGGCAAAAGGCCGCTTTTATAGAGCTGTTCGTCCTTTTATGCCCGAAGAGAATTTCTCTGTTATGGCAGGTCTGCTCTTTGGCGATAAAGAGTATATGGAAGAAGATCTTTACGAAGAGTTTCAAACAAACGGCATAGCCCATGTGCTTGCTGTTTCAGGCCTTCATGTAGGGCTTTTGTATGCCATAGTTGTTAAGCTTCTTGGCGGCCGCCGCAACTATATATCCACCACAATAACTCTTATACTGCTCTACTGCTATGCTGCCCTTTCTGGTTTTTCAGTTTCAGTTCTAAGAGCATCTCTTATGATCTGCCTAAATTTGCTAGCATTTCACCTTCGCCGTCGCTACGATATGGTTTGCGCAGCCACTATTACTGCCATAGTCTTTCTTTTAATAAACCCTTATCAGCTTTTCGACAGTGGTTTTCAGCTGTCCTTTGTAGCCGCCTACACTCTAGGCTTTGCACTGCCTTGGGCTCAAAGCAAAATCATTAAACTATCAAATGATAAACGTTCCGAAAAACTCTACGCCGTGCTAATAGCCTGCGTCCCTGCCATATTAATCCATATAGGAATGGCTCCCCTTATAGCCTTTCATTTCCTAAACTACTCTTTTGTAAGTTTGCTTATAAACCCCATAGCCATTGCCCTAGCCGGCCTTATACTTCCAACAGGCCTTGCTCTATTTTTCATAAGCTTTATAGGCATTACTTTTCTTACAAACATAAGCTCTGCCCCTTGCTCGTTCTTTGCGACCCTCCTCCGCATGCTCAGCGCCTTCGGACATAGTTTGCATTTATCTGGGTCGTGCACGGCACCGCCATTTGGACTGCTAGTTTTGTACTACATATTCTTCTTCTGGTTTTTCTCGGAAACCCGCTATGTATTGAACCGAAGACGAATGCATAAAGAGCTCTTTGGCGTATTTGGAGTGTTAGCAGCATCTTGCATATTCATACCTCCAATTCTTGGCATAACTGATAGTCCCCTGCCGTGGAAATACCCCACATCTTACGTTACCTTTGTAGATGTCGGCCAAGGAGACTGCATTCACCTTAACCTTGACGGCTTTAACGTGCTAATAGACGGCGGTGGCAATTACTACAAGAACATAGGCAAAAATACGGTAAAGCCCTATCTTCTAAAAAACGGTATACGAAAAATAGATCTGGCCATAGCCACCCATAAAGACTTAGACCACAGCAGGGGCCTTGAAGAGCTTGCCGAATGCTTCCCAGTAGAGGAATATATTATGGGCGGAAAGTCCAACGAAGACTGCCTAGTATGCAGCATAAATATAGAAGGCGTAGATTTCCTCCTAATGGCCGATGCAGATTACGAACGAGAGACCTCTATCCTGCAGGCAAATCCTGGCCTAAAAGCAGATGTCATTAAACTGGGTCACCATGGAAGCAAAACATCCAGTTCTCCAAGCTTTATAGACTCCGTTTCGCCCAAGATGGCCATTATTTCCTGCGGGCTAAATAATTCTTATGGGCACCCTGCCCCTACCGTTGTTGAACTACTAAACGATTTTGGTATAATATATGGAAGAACAGACCACGACGGGGCTGTTTGTTTTATTAAAAGTACAGATAATTACGCGTTGTTCTCCAACGCGGCAAAGGATAAATATTGGCTTATACAAAAAAACAAGTAAATACAGAGCATCCATCTAAAACCATAGTTAAAATGGTTCAGAGCGCCAAAGAAACTGGCGTATGGCCTAAGGTTATGCTTTTATACGGCAAAGAGGATTTTCTTGTAAGCTGGTCTAAAAAATATCTTAAGACCCAGCTTATAAACCCTGCCTGCGAAGTTTTAGACTGCATTACATTCTCCGAAAACGCTCAAAACGCTTACGAAATAATTGCAGCCTGCGAAACTATGCCTTTAATGTCTGAAAGAAAGCTCATCATCGTAGATGATTCTGACATTCTTTCAGCTCAGTCTCCAAAGGATATGGATACAGCTCAGGTGGCAGCATTGGTAGATTACATTCCAAACATTCCGGAAACTACTATGATTCTCTTCACAAGCGCTAAGCCGAACAAGACAAAGGCTATTTACAAAGCAATAAATAAGCACGGTATAGCTTATGATTTCTGCGCCCTAGACGACGCCACCCTCTCAGGATGGATGGCTAAGCGCCTTAAGGCTCAGGGGCGTTCTGCTCGCCCAGATGATCTTCTCACCTACGCTAAAAACTGCGGCTACGGCGACCCAGAAAGAAACTATACTTTAAACAACTTAGAAAATGATTTAAAAAAGGTTTTCGCCTCTACTGAAAAGTCAGTTCTTTCCTTAGACGACTTTATGGAAAACTCCGCAGCTCAGGCCGAGATAAATGCATTCAAGCTTTTAGACTGCGCGTTTACCGGAAACAAAGGCGAAGCCATTACCATACTTCACAACACCATAGATATTCAAACATCTTCAAAAGAAATGGGGGCAATTATGAGCTTTTTAGGTCTTCTTTGTTCTCAGCTTGAAATCATGGTAGAAGGCAAAGAAAGAGAAAACGACGGCTACTACATTTCCGAAATAGCCTCTCAAATGAACGTAAACGAATATCGTCTTAAAAAGGCCATGGCAGCCTGCAGAAACAAATCAGCCTCTGCCCTTCGCCAAAACCTTTTTAACGCATTCCAAATAGAAAAGGATTTAAAATCCGGAAACATGGATGGCAGACTTGCCCTGGAGCTTTTCATTGCAAAACTTTAAAGCACTTACAAGAGAAGAAAGAAAACAGGCCCTCGTAGACCTTGGAGAAAAGGCTTTTCGCGAAAAGCAGTTTTTTAAATGGATAGCAAAAGGAGCTCAGAGCCTAGATGAAATGACCAACATTTCAAAAGGCCTAAAGGAAAAGATTTCAAAAAGCTACAGCTATGAATCAATGGAAGTAGCCAAGGTTCAAACCTCAAAAGATGGCACTAAGAAGTACCTTCTTAAAGCGCCAGACGATGAATATGTAGAAGCTGTTTTCATGAAATACGAATACGGCAATTCTATCTGCATATCTACTCAGGTGGGTTGCAATATGGGCTGCGTATTCTGCGCTTCAGGCATAGGCGGAAAAAGAAGAAATCTATACGCCTGGGAAATGCTAGACGAATTTGCAGTGGTTCAAAAAGATGCCGGTGAACCTATAAACCACATAGTTCTTATGGGCATGGGCGAACCATTCGACAATTACGAAGAAGTTAAGAAATTCATTACCCTTCTTCACGATAAAGATGGAATAAACTTAAGTTTAAGAAATATTACAGTTTCAACTTGCGGCGTGGTTCCTGGAATTAAGCAGTTTGCAAAGGATTTTCCTCAGGCAAACCTAGCCATTTCCCTTCACCGTGCCACCCAGGAAAAGCGTCTTCAGCTGATGCCAATAGCTAAAAAGTATCAGTTAGATGAACTTATGGCAGCTGTAAAAGATTATTCCGAAGAAACTAAAAACCGTGTCACTTTTGAATACGTACTTATTAAGGGTGAAAACGATACGGAAGAAGATATTAAACAGTTAAAAACCTTACTTTCTGGTTTGCGAAGCCATATAAATCTCATTCCGCTTAATAATGTAGAAGAAAGTGGAATGGTTGGAACTTCCAAGGAAAATGCTAAAATCTTCGCTCAAAAGCTAGATAAGCTTGGAATTTCATGCACCGTGCGCAGAAGTCTGGGTCCAGACATTTCGGCAGCATGTGGCCAACTTCGTAAAAACTCTACTTGTTAAATTGCAATCATAAGGTTATAATATCTATAACTAATAAAACCAAAAAATTCTGGAGGTACACTAAAATGGTTAAGTTACTCATCGGTCGCAAGGGAACAGGCAAGACTGCTAAAATGGTAGAAATTGCAAACGATTGCCTTCGTGAAGTAAACGGAAGTGTAGTATTTATCAACAAGAATCAGAGACTGATGTACGATCTTAAGTATAGGATCCGTGTCGTTTGTATGGAAGAATATGAAGCCATCACAAATGTAGACGAATACATCGGTTTTATTTATGGTATAATCAGCCAGGATCACGATATCGAAAAGATCTTCATCGACAGCATTCTTAAGCACAGCAAGATCGAAATCGCTGATATCCCTACATTCCTCGCAAAGCTCGAAGAAATCTCTAAGGCAAAGAACATTGATTTCACAGTAAGCCTTTCTGCAGACAAGGAAGAACTTGCAGGAATTGATAACTACGAAATTCTCAACTAAGAAGAAAATAATTAAGGCAGACGCAAATGCGCCTGCCTTTTTTATTTCTATAATTCATTTCGTTAGATACCCTTTCGGCCCACAATAAACCAAGTTATTGCCTGTCCGTCTTGCTTATCTAAAAGTTTATGACCCAAAGTGATTTCATCAAAGCCTGCTTCTTTCAAGAGCTTACAGATTACTTCTGGGTCGTGCACCTTTTCTGTAATCTTTTCTTCAAACGAGAACTCTCCATTTTCATAAACTGCTATTCTAAGGCATACATTCTTTTCTGCATCGGCGGTAATAGTAAACTTTGCCTTAGTATTCTCATCGTAATCAAGATCTATCTCTTCCCCATTGCCTATTTCCTTTTCGTTTAGGATGTCGGCAATAAAGTAGCCGCCAGGTGTAAGAGATTTATTTACGTTCTCGAAAATCTTTTTTATATCGTCTAAATTTAAAATATGATTAAGAGCGTCGCCAGTGCAAGTAACAAGGTCCACCGGTTTTTCAGGAAGAAACTCTATCATATTTGCAATTCTAAAATCGCAGTTTGGATAACGATTCTTTGCTATATCTATCATAGATTCAGACAAATCCACGCCCATGCTCTGCACGCCGTTTTCTGCAAGAATTCCGCACAGAACGCCAGTACCGCAGCCTATATCAAGACAAGAATTTGCCTTAAAATTCTTTTCGTCCATCCAAAGCAACAGCTGCTGAGCAAATGCTTCAGGAAAGTAATTCCATCCAAACTCGTTATATACTTTGCAAAACGCTTTACCGTACATACTTTTCACCTAATGAAATATTACTCGTGAAGTTTATAATCAACATCCTCACGTATAATATCAAGCATGATATCCGCAAATTCTGGGTCGAACTGAGAACCTTTGCCCTGTTCCACCTGATCTTTAACAACATCTTGAGGCAGATACTTTCTGTAGCTTCTGTTTGAAGTCATTGCATCATAACTGTCAGCAACTGCTATAATACGGGCTTCAATAGGAATGGCATCGCCTGCAAGTCCATCAGGATATCCTTTTCCATCGTATCTTTCATGATGCCATCTTCCACCAACCTGAAGGTTTGGCATCTCGGAAACATTTTTAAGAATTTCCGCACCTGCTGAAGGGTGTCTTTTAATCTCCTGAAATTCTTCATCTGTAAGTTTTCCAGGCTTATTTATGATTGAATCGGCAACAGCAATCTTACCGATATCATGAAGAAGACCCATCCAGTAAATCTCCTTCTGCTGCGCTTCGCTTAAACCTAAACTCATTGCAATTTTTGCAGAGTATTCAGCAACACGATTTGAATGACCGTTTGTGTATGTGTCTTTCGCATCGACTGCTGCGGATAATGTTTTAATAACCTGAATGGAAAGATTTTCTGCATGTTCCTTCTGCTTACGCTGTGTTTCATTAGCTGCGTCGATGAGATTTTTTATTTCATTTGCACTTGTAAGGAAGAACATAATTGTTACACCGAGGAAGGTGAAAATGCGGTTCTTCTGAATTGTATTTACAAGGCTGATATCAACAATTGCTGATGCAAGCAGAACAAATATACCGATTGCTGTCAATTTGTAATCTTTAATATTTTTCTTTACGGCTTCGTAAACAAGGAATCCGAGAATTACCGCTAGTGTTACCGCACATTCAACCAGCGTAAATTTCATAGTCTCAACGAAATCCATAGTATTACTAATCTGAAGAACAAACTCAGTCAAGAATACGATAAGGCTAATAAGTTCAAGCGTAAAGAAAACCTTTTTATATCTTCTTGATAGAACAGCATCTACAAATCTAAGCATAAAGATTGGAATGAGTGCAAGAAATACAAATGCCATTACACTCACCGCTGAATTACTGCCGAAATAGAACTGGCGCATTCTAGATTCGCATAGTCTCCAAAGGCCAGTTATTACAGCAATCCAACCAAGATCAATGATAGAAGTGTATCTCTTGTAGCCAGTTATTAGGATGATACCCAAAGCAATGCCTATAGTTCCGAGCACAAGAAGGAATATCGCCGCCACATCAGAAACTATATAGCTATGAAATTCATTTATGATAATATCTGCAGATCTTCCGACAAATATTTCATTAACTCTTCCGGCATACATTGAAGATGAAGAAAGAGTAATCTCAACAACTTTGCCAATATCATCCGTGGAAAGTTCCGCAAAGACATAGCGACTGGCAGAATTCTTACCAAACAGTCTTGTATCCTTTGTGGAATAAGCAGTTCTTACCTCTCCGTCCACGCTTACTGTAACATCCTGCTGAGAAGAACGAATGCAAAGAAATCTTCCATTTTCAATATAAGGGACTGTATTTCTTATAACCACCGAACCGTTTTCGCCATTGATGTCTGCCGGCGGTGTAAAAGAATTTCCAGCAGCATCTACCCATCCATCAGAAAAATGCATTATGTTTTCGCCAAAATCCCATTCAGATGGCATAAATTCATTCGAACCTACAAGAGCCAAGATGATGATAATTACTGTTGCCACAACCAAAACATCCAGCATCTTGTATGCGATATTCATATTTTGCGGTTTACGGTTTCTCATTTAATCTCCTATAAATCGTTAGAAGTTATATTCACACTTTTTATATTATATCATACTAACAGAAACTAATTAATCTGCAGTGCTGCTTCTGGCAACTTGCCTTTACAGCATAAGTATAGTAAAATTGTTTTTTATTTTCGTATTATTATAGAAAGAGTCGATTAAAATGAAAAAAGAATTTGAATTAAACAAGGCAGCATTTGAGCTCAACGGAAAAATGCCACTCTCTCAGGCTATTCCTCTTGGATTACAGCACGTGCTGGCAATGTTCGTTGGAAACCTCACTCCTCTGCTCATCATCACAGGTACATGCGGCATCGCTAGCGGCGAATTCGCAGCTCTTCAGCTGAACCTTCTTCAGAACGCAATGCTGGTTGCAGGTATTATCACTTTAGTACAGCTGTTCTCCATCGGACCTGTCGGCGGCAACGTTCCTATCGTAATGGGTACATCCTCTGGCTTCCTCGGAGTATTCAACAGCGTAGCAGCAACTATGGGCGGAGGCATCGTAGCATACGGTGCAATCATGGGAGCATCCATCGTAGGCGGCATCTTCGAAGCAGTCCTCGGATTCTTCTTAAAGCCACTGCGTAAGTTCTTCCCATCCGTTGTAACAGGTACAGTTGTACTTTCCATCGGTCTTTCCCTCATTTCCGTAGGTATTAATTCCTTTGGCGGAGGAAACAGCGCTAAGGACTTCGGTTCTATGGAAAACCTTCTTCTTGGTCTTTTCGTTCTCATAATGATTCTCGTATTCAAGCACGGAACAAAGGGCTTCGCAAGCTCTTCTTCCATTCTTCTTGGAATCATCTGCGGATACATCGCAGCAGTTATAATGGGATTTGTTCTTCCAAAGACTGGTGTTACAGCAGACGGCGTTGAATACACAAAGGCTTGGGTTCTTAACTGGAGCAAGGTTGCAAATGCAGCTTGGTTCGAAATTCCAAAGGTTCTTCCAATTAAGCCTGTATTCGATATGAGAGCAATTCTTCCTGTATTAATCATGTTCATCGTTACAGCAGTTGAAACCATCGGAGATATTTCCGGTGTAATGGAAGGCGGCCTCGGACGTGAAGCTACAGACAAGGAACTTTCCGGTGGCGTAATGTGCGACGGTTTAGGTTCTTCCTTTGCCGCACTCTTCGGAGTTCTTCCAAACACATCCTTCAGCCAGAACGTAGGTCTGGTTGCAATGACAAAGGTTGTAAACCGCTTTGCAATTTCTACAGGTGCAGTATTCCTCATCTTATGCGGACTCTGCCCTAAGCTCGGTGCTCTGGTTTCCATTATGCCTCAGTCAGTTCTTGGCGGTGCAGCAGTAATGATGTTCTCATCCATCGTAATTAGCGGTATTCAGCTCATTACAAAGACACCTCTTACAGGACGCAATCTTTCCATCGTATCTGTTGCTCTTGGTGTAGGCTATGGTATGGGCGCAAACACAGCAATCCTTGCATTTGCTCCACAGTCCGTAAAGCTGATCTTCGGTGGATCCGGAATCGTTCCAGCAGCAATCGTTGCAATCATCTTAAACATCGTTCTTCCAAAGGACAAATAATCACTCAATGTAAATAAAAAGACCGGCGCTTTGGCGTCGGTCTTTTATATTTTTACCCTAATATCTTTGACAACTCGCTAATGCTTCCTATCAAATAGTCTGCACCCTCAAGTTCCTTTTCAGTTCCAAAGCCATAAAGGCAACCCACAAAAGGCATTCCGCAAGACTTTGCCAAGTTCATATCTTTTATGCGGTCGCCAACTATTATGTAATGGCGTCCAGGCTGGTAGATATGCTCTGCAAATACTTCTTCCTTTTGCTTAAAGCCATAGTCTCCGGTGCACCAGAACTCCTCGATAAACCTATCTAAACCAAAAGCCTTCTTGTGAACCTCTGCATACTCGCTATTACAATTGCTAAAGAACACAAGCTTATACTTCTTAGACAAGGCTTCTAAAGTTTCTAAAGCTCCGTCGTACAGCTTACCGCGGCCATCTGCCACATCTTTAAGCATATACTGCCCAATGCGGCGGCCGGCATAGCTTTTCTGCTCATCAGAAAGTTCCGGGTGAAACTTCTCCCACATTTCTTTTGCGGAGAAACCCACCCAGTACGTAATTTCTTCAGAGCTGTACTCTTCTTTTTCAATCCAGCCCATTTCCGAAATCTCAGCCATTACTTTTCTAAAAGCTGGTTCGTAAATTACAACTGAATTATGAAGAGTACCGTCGTAGTCTAATATTAGAATTGTGCGATTATCTTTATCCATTAAAGCTGTTCTGCAAGGTTAACCATTTCGATTGCAGCAAGTGCGCAGTCATAGCCCTTGTTTCCAACCTTAGAACCAGCTCTTTCAATAGCCTGCTCAATGTTTTCTGTTGTGATTACACCAAAGAGTACAGGAACGCCTGTGCTAAGGCTTGCCTGAGCAATGCCCTTTGCTGTTTCGTTGCAAACGAGTTCGTAGTGAGATGTGGATCCTCTGATAACTGCACCAAGGGCAATTACTGCATCGTACTTTCCGGAAGCAGCCATCTTCTGTGCAATGTATGGAATTTCAAATGCGCCTGGAACCCATGCTGTGTAAATATTATCAGAATCTACGCCGTGTCTTACAAGGCCATCTTCTGCGCCGCCTACAAGCTTGTTAACGATGAATTCGTTAAATCTAGAAGCAACGATACCAACTTTCATTCCCTTTTTTGCTACTAATTTTCCTTCTAAAAGCTTCATAATATTTCTCCTTGTATATTCAACATTTATCTAAACTATTCAAGATTCTGAGTAATGATGTGGCCCATCTTTTCGCACTTTGTCTTAAGATACTTCTTTGCAAAACCGTCCACAGGAACTTCAATTGCAACTCTTTCTTTAATAACAAGACCAAGTCCGTCGAGTCCGTAAACCTTGCTTGGGTTGTTTGTAAGAAGTCTGAGTTCTTTTACACCGAGGTCGCATAAAATCTGTGCGCCGACCCAATATTCTCTTAAGTCTGGAGCAAATCCAAGCTCAATGTTAGCCTCGACCGTATCTCTTCCCTGTTCCTGTAGTTCGTAAGCCTTAAGCTTATTAATAAGTCCAATGCCACGGCCTTCCTGACGCATATAAAGGAGCACGCCTCTGCCTTCCTTTTCAATCTGCATCATTGCTCTTTCAAGCTGTTCGCCGCAGTCGCAACGCTTAGAGCCAAACACATCGCCTGTAAGGCATTCGGAGTGAACTCTGCAGAGTACATCTTTGCCATCGCCTATTTCACCCTTTACAAGTGCAATGTGGTGTTCGCCTGTAAT
>JAKSSI010000219.1 GCA_024403175.1 Clostridia bacterium | reverse complement strand
CTTGCCAGTCGACAAAGAATTCAAGCTGCTTTCTAAAAGCGTCTTTTACTTCTTCGAAACTATTCATTTCGTACAACTTTCCTGTAGCAAGACCTGTACGCTTTGCCGGTTTTCCGTTCGGAGTTGGTAGAGGATTTACACCGTCATTAATGGCAAGAAGTAATGTATTAGCAATGTTGAAGTAAGATTCTCCACTACTACCGCCTGGAGCTGGCCAAGTGTCACCACAACCAGATGGCTCTACGCAACCGATAATGCAATAGTTTCTTGCACTTTCAATTGAATGTCCTAGGTCGAGCAGAGCAGGGATAATTACATCATCATTTTCAAATGTAGGAACCCCAGCGCACTGCTTGTTGCTTTCAACAGCAAGCTGCATTAAATCGTTTGGAGTATTCTTGTGAACTCTTAATGCAAGAGGTGGTTCGTGAAGAACTAATCTTCCTGCAGACTGAAGCATCATATAGGAAACTGCATTTGTTGCATCATTTCCGTCCTTATCAACACCACCAAGAGTTGCAATCTGACCACTTGTATATCCGCCAACAGACATAGTAATTCTGTCTGGCTTAACTTTGTTTACTTCACAAATCTTAAGGAAGAACTGGTCCATAATTTCCTGACCATATTCAGGAGTAATCTTTCCAGCAGCTAGATCTGCTTCATAGTACTTTCCTAAAGCCTGATCTAAACGACCCAGTGTAAGACCGTGAAGATTATCATCAAGAGAAAGAAGCATCTGAAGAAGTAGTACAGCCTGAGTTGCTTCAAGGAAAGATCTGCATGGATTTTCGAAAATATTGTTAAGACCATCGGCCATAACAAGCAGTTCCTTCTTTCTAGCTTCGTTAGTTTCTTTTTCAGCTGTTTCTTCAACAAGCTTTGCATATCTTTTTGCATAAAGAATTGCAGCGTCGCAGCATTTAGCAACAGCCTTATAGAAATGATACTTTCCAGCATTGTCGCCAAAAAGTTTTCCTTCAAGAGCTGCCATTTTTTCTCTAGCTTCTTTACCTACTGCTGCAAAACCTACGTCTACAGCTTTTGCATAATTAACGGCAAAATGTCCTACAGGACCACCGTGCATACCCTTTCCTCTATGACGAAGTACACCATTTCCAGCAATATCCCAGAAGCCATCCATACAAGCTGCATCTACTGCATGGCTACTGCAATGGAGATTCCAAAATTCTTCTGCCGCAAAAACATCTGCTTCAACTTCAGGTGTAATGGTATATGCATCTAAAGTTCTTGCTTTAAATACACCATTTCTTAACTCTTCTCCAAGCCAGCCAATTCCGCCGCCTTCTGGATAAAGAGCTGAACCTCTGTACATAGTTGTAAGGTTTGCAACTAAAATTTCATCATCTTGTATAGTTAAAGGCATCTTTTCGCAAAGGTCATATAATCTTCCAGATCTTAAAACAAGACCAGGTTCTCCAAGATGCTTTTTATAGTATTCTGTAACAATGTTTAATCTTGCAGAGCAAACTGCAGGAATAGTATTGCGATACTTATCTCTTAATCGAGCTGTTCTTTCACTAATTGGCAACCAAATATTTTTATTCATTTCGTTACTCCTCCTTTGCCAAAAGAATAACACAAATACACTCAATGTATGTTGCGCATATCACGATTATCTTTCCAAAACGCGAATGTTTGCGGAACGGAAACATATATTAAAATTTTGCGAATATAAATAAAAGCCGCAAGATC
>JAKSSI010000218.1 GCA_024403175.1 Clostridia bacterium | reverse complement strand
ACAAGAAGTACAATGGATATAACTACTGTTATTACCCATGCCACAAGATTTTTGAACTTTTGTGTGTATCTGTGTTTCACTATCTGTTTAATGCTGTTCTTTTAATTCTAATTGTTTCCTGTTTGAATTCGAGGCCTGAAAATTCGTATAAAGCAGTAAGAAGATTTGTTGGATTTACTGTTTTATTGCTAGCGCAGCAAACCTTAAGTTTAAGAGTATCGGCTTCTTTGTGAATATCAAGGACAAGTTCCTTAACATCCTTTTCAACCATCTTCTTAGTCTTCTTATCTCTCTTAAGAATGATTACAGAGTCTCTATTTAAAAAATCAGTGATGTTTAATTTCTCAATGTCATTACATATAGAAATTACATCGTATTCGGCAGATACTGTATTACAAGAAGTACTCTGATTCTTTCTTTCGGTTTCAATGCAATCAATAAACTTAATGCCTTCTGGAAGAGCCAGGTTTAAACGGCTGATTAAATCAGCTGGGTCGTAAGGCTCTAGGGTATCGATTTCCACAAGTTCGCAAGTGGATTCATAACCCAAAGATAAAGGCTGTACTATATTCATGAGTTCGTGCGGATTAAAACCGTTGGAAAAAGCTACGTTTACATTTCCTCTTCTCATAGCTCTTTGGAAAAGAGTCTGAAGATCTAAGTGAGAAATGAAACGCATATTGTCTTTTTTATAAAAAGTCAGAAGATATCTATTCATAAATACCTCCGCATTTGCATTCAACGTATCTGTCTACGCCGCAGCCGTTGCAACCATGGCGGCAGTCTTTTGTTGTGGATGCTTCTTGAGCCTTCTTCCATTCGTGCTTAAAGAAAGCCTTTGTAATGCCGCAGTCTATGATTTCCCAAGGCATTGGAGCATCTTCATTAAGCTGATTTAAAGCAAAATAAGTTTCATCAATACCAGACTCTGCTAATGCTTTAACCCAAGCTTCTTGCTTAAAGTGTTCTGTCCAGGCATCGCCCTTGCAGCCATATTCATGAGCAAGAATGAGAGTCTTGGCAAGTCTTCTATCCCCACGGGCAAAAATGCCTTCTAAGCGGCTCTGGAAGCTGCCATGGTAATGAAGTGTTGCACCCTTAATTGGCTTAAATAAATCCTTAAGTAAATAGTGCTTTCTTGTGAATTCTTCTTCAGTATTCTGAGCGCACCATTCAAACGGAGTGAGAGGCTTTGGAACAAAGTTTGAAACACTTACGGAAACATTAAATCTGCCCTTTGTGTTGTTATTCTTTGTATATGCAAGGTTTAGAATCTTTTCTGCAAGCTTTGCAATTCCTGCAATATCTTCGTCTGTTTCAGTTGGAAGACCAATCATGAAATAGAGCTTTACAGACTTCCAGCCTAGATCTATTGCCTTGTCCAAAGCACCTAAAATATCATCTTCTGTGATGTTCTTGTTTATAACGTCTCTTAAGCGCTGTGTACCTGCTTCTGGAGCAAAAGTAAGACCAGTTTTTCTAACGCCCTGAATTCTATCTAAGATTTCAAAAGCAAAGTTATCAAGTCTTAAAGATGGCAAAGAAACTGCCACCTTCTTTTGTTCGCAATAGTCTACAAGTTCATTTACCAGAGGCTTAAACTGTGTATAGTCAGATGTTGAAAGAGATAAAAGTGATAATTCCTGGTGACCCGAATTCTCAAGCTGCTTTTTAGCAATCTCTAAATTCTTGTCCTTATCTCTTTCTCTAACTGGACGATAAAGCATACCAGCCTGACAGAATCTA
>JAKSSI010000217.1 GCA_024403175.1 Clostridia bacterium | reverse complement strand
TGCAGGCATAAGCATTTTAGAGACTGATGCTATGGAATATGCAGCTTTTGTAACTGAAAAGGCATCAGAAAACATGCCTATCTTTTCTAATGGGAGTTTAGCCGTATCATCTTTAGAAATCTTTTCCGAAGGAACTGCTATACGGGTCGCAATAACATTTATTCCCAATTCTTCAATTTTTCATATTTGGGAAACTGATCCTAAACCTATAACAAGGGTTGCTACATATGAGTGGAGGTATTCTGAAAAATAAGGCCTTTTGCGTGAATTATGATATTAATAACCAAAACTAATTGTGATATAATATTTTAGTTATGGTTTTTAGTAGTATGACATTTATATATTTCTTCTTATGTCTTGTAATTTTACTGTATTTTCCGGTAAAAAATAGGGCATGGAGAAACGGTGTATTACTTGTGGCTTCCCTTTTGTTTTATTCATGGGGTGAGCCTCGTTTTGTTGTAATGATGATTCTATCGGCAGTAATAGCTTTTGCCGGTGGAATTTTAATGTGTTCGCCTAAGCTTGAAAAGCAAAGGAAAGCGGTGTGTATTTGCACTGTTGTCCTTATTACGGCGGCACTTTTTGTTTTTAAATATTTCAATTTTGTAGTAGCTAATGTTGAAGCAATCTCGGGTGCATCATTCGGCTTAAAGCAGATTGCTCTTCCTATTGGTATTAGCTTTTATACTTTCCAAATTCTTTCCTACGTAATAGATCTTTACAAGAAAGAAGTAGGTCTACAGAGGAACTTCTTCTATCTTCTTTTATATGTTTGCTTCTTCCCGCAGCTTATAGCTGGCCCTATTGTTAGGTACAGTACTGTTGAAGAAGAAATCTTAAACAGAGTTGAAACCTTAGACGATGCTGTGTATGGTGCAAGAAGGTTTTGCATCGGTCTTGCTAAGAAGGTTTTAATCTCCAACGGCGTGGCAAAGGTGGCTGAAATAATCTACGGCGGCGACCCAGCAGTATATGGGTCGGCAATGTATTGGGTGGCAGCAATTGCATACTCACTTCAGCTTTATTTCGACTTCTCGGGCTACTCCGATATGGCTATAGGTCTTGGACGAATCTTCGGATTCCACTTCCTTGAGAACTTTGACCATCCATACATTTCTTTATCTGTAACTGAATTTTGGAGAAGATGGCACATCTCTTTATCTTCTTGGTTTAGAGATTACATCTACATTCCTCTTGGTGGAAACAGAGTTTCCAAGCTTAGATGGATTTTTAATATCCTTGTAGTTTGGGCTTTAACGGGTCTTTGGCATGGTGCATCCTGGAACTTCGTTTTCTGGGGACTCTACTATGCAGCTTTCCTCATTTTCGAAAAGCTTTTATTTAAAAATGTTCTTGATAAGCTTCCTAAGTTTGTCAGATGGATATATACAAGTTTTGTTGTAGTTATCGGCTGGGTTATCTTTAATATTACCGACGCCTCAAAGCTCTTTGCAGCGCTTGTCATGATGTTTAACTTCACCGCTTGCAATGTTAGCAAGATGATAGCTGCAGATAGCGAAATACTTACAGCATTTTTATATATTCCTCTTGGAATTATCTTTATGCTTCCAATAGGAGATTTCGTAAACAAGCAAATTACTTCTGACAGAACAGTTGTAGATGACATAATTAAGAATGTTGCTTGCTTAGTGCTCTTTGCTTTGAGCGTAAGCTTTATACTCAGCACCAAATTTAATCCATTTATTTACTTTAGATTTTAATGAGATATCACAGAATCAAAATTGAAAA
>JAKSSI010000216.1 GCA_024403175.1 Clostridia bacterium | reverse complement strand
CAGAATTCAAGGTGTTCGCCATATCTTTCAACAAAATCCTTAAGGTTATCAATCTTACCGTGAGAAGAGAAACCAAGGTGTCTAATTCTTCCCTGCTTCTTCTGTTCTACAAAGTAATCAAGAATCTTTCTTTCTTCACTTGTATAAACAGCGTAAGAATTTTCGCAAACATTGTGAAGAAGATAATAGTCAAAATATTCAACCTGACACTTCTTAAGCTGAGCTTCGAAAACAGCTTCAGGTGTTGTAGTTTCGTCTTCTGTACCTGGCTTAATCTGGTGGCCTGGATACTTTGTAGCAAGATAGAAACTATCACGTGGATACTTCTTTAAGATTTTTCCGATAACTGTTTCAGATGTTCCGTTATGATATGGAGCAGCTGTATCGAAATAATTAACTCCATGTTCAATGGCATAATCAACCATCTTTTCAGTAAGGGCTTCATCTACTGTTGATGTTCCTTCAATGAGAGGGAAACGCATGCAACCGAAGCCAAGCAGTGAAATATTGTCATCTTTGAACTGTTTGTAAAGCATAAATTTTTCCTCCTATATCATTGTAATTCTCTAAAGTATAATCCAGCGGTTCGTCTAAAGTTTGGAACATCCTTATCTTTGTAAAACTTATAAATTTCTCCAGCTTCTTCCTTTGTTTCAACAGTGAAGTACAAAGTCTGGAATTCCACATCAGGGGTTCCCTTATCTGCTACATAAACAGGCACACAGTTTAATAATTCGCTGTACTGCTTTTTATGGCACATAAGTCTAAATTGTTCATTCATACGATCTGTAAGCATCTGGTGACCATTGCAATTTCCGCAACCCTTTTCATCTCTTGCCGGGCATGCTCTCATTTTCATCAATGGAAGATATCCGTAGCCAACAAATCCAATAGGAATGTTATGTCTAATCTTTCTCATCTTTGCAAACGCAAGTTCGAAAGACATAGTAACATCTGCAAGTCTAAGCTTTTCATATTCAGCTACAGACACAGAATTTAAAACATTAAGTGTCATGCCGCCATGAACTGTAAAGCCCATATCCTGAGCTATTTTTATAGCTCCAATATTTTCAGCCATTACATCGTAAACACCATAAGACTTAATTGTTTCAAGTTGCTTTTTTACAGTATCAAGTGAGCCTTCCCACACTAGAGCAGGAATTTCTGCATAAAGCTTTTTCTTGTACTTTTCTGCAAGTTCCTTTGTTATCTCATCTAGAGGAAGAATAATTACTCCTACATTGTTTTCAAAA
This sequence comes from Clostridia bacterium, assembly GCA_024403175.1. Next base: position 505 of record JAKSSI010000216.1, on the reverse strand, counting down.
ATCTGAGCAGCGCTTTCAAATCTTAATCTAATCATCTTGCTGCCCTCGCTTTCTTTAAAGCTTCAAGAGCATCTCTTCTTAAAGCATTAAGAGAAGAAGCCGGAAGCATCAACTTATCGCCAACACTTAAAGTGAGTTCGTTTAAATAGTATGGTGTGCCACCCGTCTTTGAAAGACTTCTTCTTGCATATTCTTCTGTAATAGGAAGAGTCTTTGCAATCTGAGGCACGTCGCCAATTACTGTTACGCTATGAGTTCCGTCTGTTACGGTAAGCTGAGAGTTATCGCCTTCTACTGCGTAGAGCATCATATCTACAGCTACAGTCTGAGGCTCTTTTTCATAAAGCTGCGCAATTGCTGGGAGTACATTATCGGCAGCTGTTACATCCTCTTTTGTTCTGTAACCAAACATCTCTGCATTTCGCTTTCCAACAAGATAACCATCTGTAAATCCAGATCTTGAGAAAATTGCCTGAAGATTTGTAAGGTTTACTTTGCCACCATC
>JAKSSI010000215.1 GCA_024403175.1 Clostridia bacterium | reverse complement strand
CCGAAGGAAAGCTTACTCTTCTAGTTGATCCTAAAGCTCAAAGCTTAGATACATTTAAACCAATCGCATTGGTTGATGCCATCTTAGCCAAGAAAAACCTCGGAACAAGTAAAGATTTAGCTCCTATTACTATTGCTTTAGGACCTGGTTTTGAAGCTAGTGTTGATGCAGATGCTGTTATAGAAACACAGCGTGGTCATTCGCTTGGCCGAGTAATATATGAAGGGCTCGCAATCCCTAATACAGGAGTTCCTGGTAAAATTGCAGGCTTTGATAAAGAAAGAGTTATACATAGCCCAGCAGATGGAATACTAAAAAATGTATGCCACATCACAGACACCGTCAAAAAAGGGGATGTTATAGCTACTCTTAAAACAGACGATGGTGACATAGCAGTACCCGCAACTATCGATGGACTTCTTAGAGGATTAATTAGAGATAACTATCCTGTAACAAAAGGATTTAAGATTGCTGATATAGACCCAAGAATATCTGAATATAATAATTGCTTTACTATTTCTGATAAAGCAAGATGTATTGCAGGCGGCGTATTAGAAGCTTTGATGCATTTAAAAAAAGAGAGAAACTTATGATTACAGCGGTTGTCGGTTCTGGTGGTAAGACCACTCTTATACATAAACTTGCAAATGAATATAGAAGTCAGAATAAAAAAGTCTTGGTTATTACAACCACTCATATGCTTATAGAAAATGATACTCTAGTTACTGATGATCCAGATGAGATCATTGCTCGATTAAATGAAACTGGCTATGTTATGGCAGGAACTAAAGCAACTGATGAAAAAATAACTGCACTATCCGCTGACACTTATATGAAAATATGCAATGAAGCTGATGAAGTATTAATAGAAGCTGATGGTTCTAAACATATGCCGCTGAAATTTCCAAACGAAACAGAACCAGTTATCCCAGCTAACACAGATAAGATTATTGTTGTTACTAATCTTTGCGCTTTAAACCATAAAGCAGTAGAAGTAGTTCACAGACTAAACCTAGCAACACAATCACTAGGCATTGGTGAAGATACAATCATCACTCCTTTGATCATTCAAAATTTACTAACGAGAGGTTACATGAATCCACTTATGGAAAAATATCCTGATAAAGAAATAGAAATAAATGTTAACAATGATAACAGCCTCTATGAAAGGGCTTTGGCTTCACTTATTGAATCAAATATGGATGTGAATTTACTAGATCCTAACTGGTTTGCCCAAAAGCCTTGTTTATTTATATGTGGAGGTGGACACGTAGCTAAAGAGTTAGCCGACTTTGCTGCAAAACTAGATTTCAGAATCCACGTAATAGATTCAAGAACCGACTTTGCAAATAAAGAACGCTTTCCATATGCAGAAAGAGTCATCTGCGATAAGTTTGAAAACATTAAGGATTATCTAATAGAGGATGCATTTTATGCAGTAGTTACTCCAGGACATCAGGCAGATTATACATGCGTTAAAGCTATTTGTAATACGAATTATCGATATCTTGGAATGATAGGCAGCAAAGGAAAAGTTGCAAAGACTTTGGACAGATTAAGCAATGACGGCATTGGTGAAGAAATATTAAATGAGATCCATGCTCCTATCGGACTTAAGATTGGTGCTGCTACTCCTGGCGAAATTGCTATAAGCATCTTAGGTGAAATAATTCAGGAAAAGAATAAGACATCTTTCTCTTCTGCTTCTTCTGAATTGCTAAACACAAACAAACACGGCATGCTTTGTATCATCATTGATAAGACAGGTTCTGCACCACGAGGAGTCGGTAGCATGATGCTAGTTACCAAAGATGAACAGATTGATACTATCGGT